>NZ_JANDMF010000010.1:0-120482 GCF_031626875.1 Clostridium sp. SHJSY1 | reverse complement strand
GGTTGATAGGTCAGAGGTGTAAGTATGGTAACATATTTAGCTGACTGATACTAATAGGTCGAGGGCTTGACCAATAATATAAAAGTACAAGAATACAACAAGGAACTGTGTGCAATTTTCAAAGAATAGAATTCTTTGAAAATTAAAAGCATCTGGTGATAATGGCGTAGAGGAAACACTCCTTTCCATTCCGAACAGGAAAGTTAAGCTCTACAGCGCTGATGGTACTGCATGGGAGACTGTGTGGGAGAGTAAGACATTGCCAGGTAATTAAAGATAGCTCTAGTGTAGATGATTTTTCATTTATACTAGAGCTATTTTATTATTAAAATTTTTATAATAAATAATAGAGAACCAATGAAAAGTTAATTAAAATTTTCATTGGCTTTTTTATTGAAAAGATTAAATATAGAAAGAGATAGATTATAAGGCAAAATATGTTAAAAATATAACAAACTATTTTTTATGACCAAAAAATATTTTTTAAGTACATAAAAACTTAAATATACGATTTAGTGCTACCATGTAATACAAACGGACTATTTATAACTAATATAAGGAAGGGAATGTTATAAAAATGAATTATTTTGAAGAAAGTTTAAAATTACATGAGAAAAATATAGGAAAACTAGAAATAGTATCAAAAGTAAAAGTTGAAACAAAAGATGACTTAAGTTTAGCTTATACACCAGGAGTAGCTGAACCTTGTAGAAAAATTCATGAAAATGAAGAAAATGTTTATAAATATACATCAAAAGGAAATATAGTTGCAGTAGTAACTGATGGAACAGCAGTATTAGGATTAGGCGATATAGGGCCAAAAGCTGGACTACCAGTTATGGAAGGAAAAGCAGTTCTGTTTAAAGAATTTGCTGATGTCGATGCATTCCCAATATGTTTGGATACAAAGAATGTTGACGAAATTGTACAAACTGTAAAGATGATAGCACCAGGTTTTGGAGGAATTAATTTAGAAGACATTGGAGCACCAAGATGTTTTGAAGTTGAAGAGAGATTAAAGAAAGAACTTGATATACCAGTATTTCATGATGATCAACATGGAACAGCAATAGTTGTTCTAGCAGGTGTAATAAATGCTTTAAAAGTTGTTGATAAGAAAATAGAGGATGTAAAAGTTGTTGTTAATGGAGCAGGAGCAGCTGGAACTGCTATAGCTAAATTATTACTTTCTTTAGGAGTAAAGAATTTAATTGCCTGTGACAAGGTTGGTATTCTTTACAGAGGAATAGAAAATGTAGATGATGCTAAGAAGGAACTTGCAAAGATAACTAATCCAGATAACATTAAAGGAAACTTAGGTGATGCATTAACAGGTGCAGATGTGTTTATAGGAGTTTCAGCACCAGGAATAGTAAGCAAAGATATGGTAAGAAATATGAATAAAGATTCAATTCTATTTGCAATGGCAAATCCAACACCAGAAATAATGCCAGATGAAGCAAAAGCAGCAGGAGCAAGAGTAGTAGGAACAGGAAGATCAGATTTTCCTAACCAAGTTAATAATGTATTAGCTTTTCCTGGAATATTTAGAGGTGCATTAGATGTTAGAGCAAAAGAAATCAATGAAGAAATGAAAATTGCAGCAGCTTATGCAATAGCTAATTACATAAAAGATGAGGATTTAAATGAAAATAATGTAATTCCAAGTGCTTTAGATAGAAATGTTGCAACTAATGTAGCAGAAGCAATAAGGACAGCTGCAAGAAAAACTGGAGCAGCAAGAGTATAAAAAGGAATGGAGTGATAAAATATGCAAATTCCAATAAAGAAGACACTTGATAAAATTCCAGGAGGAATGATGGTTGTTCCACTTTTTCTAGGGGTATTAACAAATACATTTTTTCCACAATTCTTAGAAATTGGAGGATTTACTACTGCATTATTTGGCCCAAAAGCAGCAACAACAATTTTGGCTTGTTTCATGTTTTTAATTGGGTCACAAATTAATTTTAAATTAGCACCAAAGGCAATAAAAAAAGGTGCAATATTAGTAATTGGACAATTTATAGTAGGTGCCAGTATTGGTATAATTGTAGGAAAAGTTTTTGGACCAGCAGGAGTATTAGGATTATCACCTCTTGCAATACTAGCAGCATTAACAAATTGTAATGGTGGATTATATGCTTCACTTGCTTCACAATATGGAGATGAGACAGATGTTGGAGCTTATGCTATACTATCTATAAAAGATGGCCCATTTTTCACATTAGTTGCATTAGGTGCATCAGGACTCGCACAAATTCCTTTTAAATCACTTATAGCAGTATTAATTCCAATAATAATAGGAATGATTTTAGGAAATATTGATACTGATATGAGAAAATTTCTTGGAGGAAGTAAGTTATTATTAATTCCGTTTTTCTCATTTCCATTAGGTGCAGGAATGAACTTAGGTAATATTGTAGATGCAGGATTACCTGGAGTATTATTAGGTGTAGTGGCTGCATTTACAGGTATAGGATCATTTATTCTTCTTAAAATATTTAAAGAAGAACCTGTACTTGGATTAGCAACAGGAACAACAGCAGGAAATGCAGTAGCAACACCAATTGCAGTTGCAGCAACAGATCCAACACTAGTTGCAGTGGCTACAGCAGCTACAGCACAAGTTGCAGCTTCTTGTGTAATATCAGCTATAATTTGTCCGTTTATTGTTTCATATGTTTTTAAAATATATGAAAAGAAAAAAGCAAAAAAATTAAATAGTGAAGTTGCTATATGATGAAAAATATTATTAGATAAGATATATTTAAACACGGGAAATATGAAGGATATTTTTATAATATCCTCTACGTTTCCGTGTTTTTAAAGTTTTAATTTAAATATTAAGGATGAGATAAGATTATGAAAAAGACAATGAAATTACAGACAAAACTTACTTTATTGGTCATTTCAGTAGTATTCATTTCTATACTTATAATCACATTTTTTGTTGTTTCATGGATGACAAAAAATATTGAAAGAAAGGCTAGAACCAATATTACCAATGTAGCTGAGCTGGTTGCACATTCTAAGGAGATAATAAGTGCACTTGAGGTTAATGATCCAAATGGAGAGATTGGACCTTATATTAATATGCAACTAGGAAATTTAGAACAAATTGAATATGTTACTGTAGCTAATATGAAAGAAATTAGATATTCACATCCAAACCCTGAAATGATTGGAGAAAAATTTGAAGGTGGAGATGAGAGGCGGGTAATAGAAACTGGAGATACATATATTTCTGAAGCTAAAGGGTCATTAGGAAAATCATTAAGAATTTTTGCACCCATATATGATTTAAAAAATGATAAGATGATAGGTTTTGTGTCAGTGGGTACACTTACTCAGAGTATTGAAACAGATAAACATATAGCTATTATATATATAATTTTAATTGCGCTTGGTGGACTTTTGGCAGGAATAATAGGTGCGTTTTTATTAGCAAGAAATATAAAGAATACTTTGCTAGGACTTGAACCAAACGAAATAACAAAACTTTACAATGAAAAGATGGGAATGCTTGATGCTATTCATGAAGGGGTTGTAGCTGTTGATGATGAGGGAAAAATTACTCTTATAAATGATTCGGCATTAAATATATTACACTTTGGAAAAAATACTGATAAAGTAGAGATTATAGGACAAAATGTAGAGGATATTATTCCAAATACACGTTTAAGTAATGTGTTAGAGACAGGTAAATCAGAATATGAAGAAGAGCAAAGGATAAATAATACTGTTATAATGACAAATAGAGTTCCCATAGTTAATAGAGGAAAGGTTATAGGAGCCATAGCTAGCTTTAGAGATAAAACAGAAGTAACAAAGATGGCAGAAGAACTTACTGGAATTAAAAAGATGACTTGGTCTTTAAGGGCTCAAAATCATGAATTTATGAATAAGCTTCATACTGTTTCAGGGCTTATACAATTAGAAGAGTACAATGAAGCATTGGAGTTCATTTCTAATGTAGCCAGAGTAAGAAAAAATATAAGCAATATTCTAACTGATAACATAAAAGATGCATCTATATCAGCATTATTATTAGCAAAATATAATAAGGCTGAAGAGTATAGGGTTAAGATGAATATTGATGAAAATTCAAATTTTACAAAGTTACCAGAAAATATAACTTCAGAAGAAATAGTATCAGTTTTAGGAAATTTAATAGAAAACTCTTTAGATGAAGTAAAAAATGATGGAACAGGGTTAATATATATAAAAATAGTTGAAAACAATAGCTTATTAAATATAGTAGTTAAGGATAATGGAGGGGGAATATCAGCTGAACATATAGAAAAGATATATGAGCAGGGATTTTCAACAAAAGATGGTCAACGTGGAAATGGAATGTATATAGTAAAGAAAATAATTGAACAATGTAATGGTGTAATAAATCTTGAAGTAGATAATGGCATACTTTGGAATATAGTTATACCAATAACAAGGAGTGGTGAAAATGATTCAAGTGGTAATTGTAGATGATGATCCAATGGTTAGAAAAGTAAACTCTATGTTTTTGAAAAAAGTAGAGGGATTTAATTTGGAGAAAGCTACTTCAACAATTGCTGAATTGAAAAAACTTATATCAGCTAAAAAGCCAGATTTAATATTACTTGATGTATATCTTCCTAAAGAAAATGGAATTAATTTTTTAAAGTGGTTAAGAGAACAAGAAATAGCAATAGATATTATTTTAATTACAGCAGAAAATTCTATTGAAAAGATACAAGAATCTTTTAGATATGGAGTGGTGGATTATCTAATTAAACCTTTTACCTTTGAAAGATTTAAGGAAGCACTAAATCAATTTAAAGATAGATACAATAGATTAAAAAGAAATGATGAGTTAGAACAAGATGAGCTGGATAAGCTTATATTTTCTGTTAATGCTTTTTCAAATGATGAAGTTATTAAGGGATTTAGTAAATATACATATGAATTAATATATGAGGAAATAAAAAAAAGAAACAAAGAGGATTTTACAGCAGAAGATTTAGCCGGAAAATTAGGTATGTCAAGAGTAACTGTTAGAAGATATCTTGAATATATGGAAAATGAAAAAAGTGTTGAAAAATTAATTGAATATGGAAAAGTTGGGAGACCTCTGAATAAATATCATAAAATTTGATTAACATCTGATTAAAACTAGATATTGTTGTGATAATAATATAGAATAAAAAGAGTTATGAGTGAAATAAATAATTAATAATTATTGAAATAGGATATATTAAGGAGATAAAAATGGAAAAAAAGTTATTAAGTCAAAGACACCCAATACTCTATTTTCTTGCTGTTTGGTATAGACGTATAAAAAGGTACAAGCATTGGTATTTTAGTTCAACTAAATTTACTAAAGTTAGAGATTCTAATAAACTACCATATAGGGTTAAAAAGCATCAATCTGTTTTAATCAGAAAATTAGGTGATAGCGATGTACAATTACAACTTAATAAGATTGAAAATTTAAAGATAGCAATAAAGAAGATAGATGGTAGTATCATTAGACCAGGAGAAGTTTTTTCGTTTTGTAAAACAGTAGGACTTCCAACCAAAGCCAAAGGATATCTCCCAGGAATGGAACTTTGTTTTGGTGAAGCAAGGCCGGGAATTGGAGGAGGCCTTTGCCAAATTGCAAATCTTTTAAATTGGCTTACAATACATAGTCCTCTTACAGTAATAGAGCGTCATCATCATAGTTTTGACCCATTTCCAGATGACGGAAGAGTTCTTCCTTTTGGTAGTGGTGCAACTATATTTTATAATTATGGAGATTTTCAAATTAAAAATGACACAAATTATACTTTTCAAATAAATCTTTGGATAACTGAAAAATGTTTAGAAGGTGAGCTTAGAATAGATAAAAATCTTGATTTTGCTTATCACGTTTTTGAAAAGAATCATAAATTTCTTAAAAAAGAGGATAAATTTTATAGAGAGAATGAAATATGGAGAAATAAGATTGCTAAGTTTGAAGGCGGGAAGATTTTAGATACAGAACTTGTTACTAAAAACTTCGCTTTAGTAAAATATATTCCTACAGAATATGAAGAAGTTGCAATTGATAAATAAATTAAAAAAGGAGAAAATATGAATTATTTAGCGCATATATATCTTGCTGAGGATAATAAAGAAAATATGTTAGGAAATTTTCTTGGAGATTTTGTGAATAAATCTTTGGAAAATAAATTTGATGATTCAATAAAGCGTGGGATTTTTATGCATAGGAAACTTGATACTTTTACAGATTCACATGAAGACTTTATAAGGAGTAGAAGTAGAATTTCAAGTGTTAATAGGAGACTTGCTGGTGTATTAATAGATATATTTTATGATCACTATTTAGCTAAAAATTGGAATGAGTATTCTTCCATATCATTAGAAGAATATGCTGATAATTTTTATAGAATATTTAAAGAGTATCCTTACTTTTTGCCCGAAAAATTAACTAAAAGAATGCCTTTTATTATAGAAGAAAATTGGCTTCTTTCATATAGAGAGTTAAGTGGTATTGAAAGAACAGTTGATAGAATTTCTAAAATAGTTTCAAATACAAGGCATCCTTTAGTAAATCCTATGGATGAACTTATTAATAATTATGAAAGTTTTGAAGATGATTTTAAATGCTTTTTCCCTCATGTAATTAAATATGCAAATGAGCTTAAAATTGTACTTTAGGGAGAATAACTTAGCTTAAACATGAAATTAAGGACGGTTTTATATTGGAATGGAGTATATTAATGATGTGAGGTGATATATTATGAGTAAAGAAGTTATGATATTAGTAGTGGAAGATGATAATGATATAAACAACATGGTATCTAGTTTAGTGAAGAAAAATGGCTATGATGTTGTACAAGCTTATTCAGGAACTGAAGCTTTATTATATATCCAGAATAAAGAATTTGATTTAGTGTTACTTGATTTAATGTTGCCTGGAATGAATGGAGAAGAATTATTGCAACATATAAGAAAAACAAAAGAGATGCCTATTATCGTGATTTCAGCTAAGATTGATAAAAATGATAAAGTAAACCTACTTAATTTAGGTGCTGATGATTACATTACTAAGCCTTTTGATATTGATGAGCTATCAGCTAGGATTAATTCAAATATTAGAAGATATACTCGATTTAATAATCATAATGAGGAACAAGAAAATTTAACTTTTAAAGATATTATTTTAAATAAAGATACAAAAGTTGTTCAAGTTAATAACAAAGAAATATCTTTTACAGCAAGAGAGTATAAAATATTAGAACTGCTTTTAAGTAATCCTAAGAAGATTTTTTCAAAAGCGAACTTATTTGAAAGTGTTTGGGGAGATGAGTATTTAAGTGATGAGAATACAATAAATGTTCATATAAGTAATTTGAGAAATAAGCTTCAACATGCTAATCCAGAGGAAGAGTATATTGAAACTATATGGGGAATGGGATATAAATTAAAATCATAAGAGCGTATAAACTTAAGGTTTTCTTAATGAATTCTTTAAGTTTTTTTTTATTTTTAATTATAGGATAATCTTGTCAGATAAATCAATTGAATTTAAAAGGAGATTATTGTATGAATGAAGTTTTAAGAATAAAAGATGTTACCAAAACTTATGGAAAGCAAACAGTACTTAATAAGGTTAATTTATCCTTAGAAGAAGGTGAGATTATGGGTCTTGTAGGTCCTAATGGGGCAGGAAAGACTACACTTATGAAAATTATAACAACCCTTGTGAGAAAGTATGATGGAGAAGTTTATATAAATAATGAAAATATAAAAGAGAAAAGAAATCATATTACTAAGCAAATAGGCTGTGTTATAGAAACACCTGGATTTTATCCAGATTTAACTGGATATGAGAATTTGCAATTTTTTGCTGAGATTTCAGGATTAAAGGATAAAGATGAAATTAATGAGATAGTTAAAGCTTTAGGAATTGAAGATTATGTAGGCAAAAAAGTTAAAAAATATTCTCTAGGAATGAAGCAAAGACTTGGAATTGCACAAGCTGTTTTAACTTATCCACCAATATTAGTATTGGATGAACCAACTAATGGATTAGATCCAGCTATAGTGCCTCAACTTAGAAAATTCATAAAATACTTAGCTGAAAAAGAACACATATCAGTATTTATATCAAGTCATATTCTCTCTGAAATTGAGCAAATGTGTGATAAGGTTGCATTTATACAAAATGGGAAAATAGTTAAAATTGAAGATTTAAACAATAATGAAAAAAAGATGGCTAATATTCAATTTTTAACCAGTAAACTTGAAAAGTTAAAAGACTTTTTTAATGAAAGAAAATTGGATTATAAGGTAGTAGGGAAAGATAAGTTACAGTCTACAATAAATTCTAAGGAGTTGGAAACTCTAGTTTTAGAGATAGCTAAAGGGAATATCCCACTTAGAGGGGTTAATGAGATAAAAGAAAGCTTAGAAGAAAGATATTTAAGGACTATGGGGGATGATAAGAATGTATAAGTTATTTAAAATGTCATGGTTAAATATTAGAAACTCATTAAAATCAAAAGTATTTTTCTTAGGAATTCTTGCAGCTTTCATCTATTCCTCTCTTTGGGCTTTATTTGTTCATCCCAAAATGTATGGACTTCTTGAGTATGATTTTGAGATGGGACGTTTTCTATTTCTAATAATGCTTTATGTAGCTGTTTCTATCTTAAGAGATGATATAAGATTTAACACCAATAAAGCTGTTTTTACAGGAATATTTTCTAGAGTAGAAGTAATGATTTCAAAGGTAATGTCCTTAATTATATGGGGTGGGATATTTTTTGCTATAGTGGAAATAGATAATGTCATCATTGCGTGCATTTTATATAAGAAGATAGGAATTAATGGATTTCTAGCTTTAAATCATTTAGAATTATTCATCATATATCTTGTAATAATGCTAGTTATGGGAAGCTTTATGATGTTAGCAGTTTCAATAGTATTTAAAGAAAATAAAGCTATTCTTTTTCTTATAGTATTTTTAGGTATGATAAATTTTTATACAGCTGGAATAGTAACATTAGTTAATAGGAAACCAGAAATAGCAGCTTCTTTAACAGGATATATGATTACTCCTTTTTATAATATAGGAGTTTTAGCGCAAGGATATTTCAATATGGAATCAATAATTATTAATTTAGCATGGGCAATATTATTTATTATTAGTTCTACTATTATAATTTATAGAAGAGAAATTAGGTGATTTGTCGTGAAAAGAGTTTTTAAGATTATGGCTTTAGAAATAAAAAGAAAAAGGTTCTTGTTAAATTTAATGATTTCTTTCTTCCTTGTGAGTTGTATACTATTTTTAAATTATTTTTTATCAAAAAATTTAAGCGTTATGAATTTAAAAGATATTCCAATAATATATTTACGGCTAATTTCATATGTTATGCTAGTTAATTGTAGCTTTTCTTTAACACAAGAATTTACAAATAAAACAGATAAAATTATATTTACAGGTATATTTACTAGAAATGAAATAATGATTTCAAAGTTAATTAGTTTTTGGATCACAGGCATAATATCATTTGTTTTCTATGAAATTATATCTATAATATGTGGCACATTTAATTTAAATATTATATTTAGTAATTTTATTTCTTTTTTTATTTATAGCTTTACTTTAGGTTCATTCATACTTTTAATTTCAGGGATTACTACTAATTTTATAATTACAGGGATTGTAGGTTATTTATTATACTTTGATTTAATATTAGTACTCTTTAATCAAGCATTAGCATCAAGCACAAATGAAATTCTAAAATATGTTATAGAAAAAATACCTTTTTATATAGCTAATACTGGTTTTTATTTGGGTAATTATACAGGTTTGCAATCTATTATTATGGCTGCTTCTGGAATGTTATTTTTAATAGTGGCTTGTGTTATAATTAATAGAAAAAATATGTAAATAATAAGGAAATTAAAATAATGGATGATTATATATTAAAGATAAATAATGTTACAAAGAAATATAAAAATGTAATAGTTCTTGATAACATTACAATGAAAATAAAAAGAGGTCAGGTGTATGGTCTTATAGGACTTAATGGAGCTGGTAAAAGTACATTACTTAAAGTTATAACAGGGCTTGTTCTTATTAATGATGGAGATATAGAACTATTTGGAGAACATGAAAAAGAAAAAATAGAAAAGAGTAGAAGAAGAATAGGTGCAGTAGTAGAAAAACCAGCACTTTATGATAATAAAACTGTATATGAAAATATGAATATAAATAGAATACAAAAAGGTATACCAGGAGAAGAGTGTATTAAAGAGTTATTAAATACAGTAGGATTAATAGAGCAAATGAATAATAAGGTTAAAACTTTATCTTTAGGGGGAAAGCAAAGGCTGGGAATTGCTATGGCAATGCTTGGAGAACCAGAATTTCTAATTTTAGATGAGCCCATTAATGGTTTAGATCCAATCAAGATTATTGAAATTCGTGATCTATTTAAAAGATTAAATTTAGAATATGGAATTACAATACTTATATCGAGCCATATCCTTGGAGAAATTTATCATGTTGCAAATCAATATGGTATTATACACAAAGGCAAAATAATTGAAGAGATAACTATAGAAGAACTAAATGATAGGTGTAAAAAGTATATTCATATAAAGGTTGATAATGCAGCTAATGCAGCTGTTGTTATGAGTAAAAAATTAGGAACTACAAACTTTAATGTTTTCCCTGATAATATTATAAAGCTTAATGATTATATAGAAGAGCCTTGGAAAGTTACAGAAATTCTTGTTAATGAAGGGATAAAAGTAGAACAGCTTATAACTATGGGTGAAGATTTGGAAGGATATTTTGCTAAAGTAATAGGGGGAACAATAAATGCTTAATTTATTGAAGAATGAATTTTATAAATTGAAAAAATCAAAGATGTTTTATTTCTGCCTATTTTGTATCATAATGCAGGCTGTTGTAGTTTATTGTATTCCAGATAAGACACTATTAAAAAGTGGGAAGGAAATGTTAAGATACATTACGAATGTTCAAAATGGTTTAGGAACAAATATGGTAATTGGAGTATTTGCAGCAGAATGTATTGTGACAGAATTTACTTCAGGGTATATTAAAAATTTAATTGCTTATGGGCATAAAAGAATAACTATTTTTATGTCAAAAGTTATAGTTTATTATACAAGTAGTATAATTATGGGACTGGCTTTACCAATAGGAATGATGATAATAAATACAGCTATTAATGGATATGGGGAAATATTTGATTTAAAAGCTTTTGTGCATTTAATAGGAATGATTTTGATTGTAGTAGTTATTCAAGTTGGAATATGTAGTTTAAATGTTTTTGTTGCTTTTATATCAAGAAGTGTTAATATTACAGTTATTGCAGCTATAGTATTTGATTTTATAAATAGATTGATAAATATAATGGTTGTTCAAAAATCATCTTGTGAATGGGCTATAAATCATTATGTATATTCTCAACCTACAATTGTATTCTCATATAATGTAAGGACAAGAGATTTTATTCAAGCAATAATTGTTTCATTAGTGACCATAACTATAACAACTGTAGTAAGTATCTACTCTTTCAATAAAGCAGATATTAAGTAAAAGTATATTTAATGGAGGATAAATTATAAATGATATATATTATTTTGGCTTTATTGATTATATCTATATATTTAGGATTCCGCTTATTTTATGTGGAAAAGCAAGTGGTAAGCTTAGTAAGACAGCTTAAAAACATTAATAAAAAGAGCATAGATAAAAAAATTACTATAGGATTATTAAATAAAAAAATAGAAGTTTTAGCAGAGAATATAAATGAGGTCATACAAATAAAGAAACAAAGTGAAGCAAATAAGGTGAAAATTGAAAATGAATTGAGACAAACAATAGCAAATATGTCTCATGATTTAAGAACTCCTTTAACATCAATTAAAGGATATATACAATTTTTAAAATTAGAAGATATTACTGAAGAGGAGAAAAGGCAATATTTAAATGTAGCAGAGGAACGGGTAAAAACTTTAGAGATTTTATTAAATGATTTTTATGAATTGTCATTAATAGAATCTTTAGATTATAAAATTGAATTAAAAAAATTAAATATAAATAGAGTTACAGAAGAAATCATTTTAGAAAAATATTCAGATTTTACAAATAGAAATATAATGCCAAAAATCCAAATGCCAAAAGAAAATATATTTATCATAGCAGATAAAAAAGCTTTAGAACGTGTAATTGAAAATTTGTTAAGTAATGCAATTAAATATGCAAAAGATAGGATAAATATTTACTTAGAGGTTGAAGAAGGAATGGTGTTATTTAAAATAAGTAATACAACTCAAAGCTTAACATCACTGGATGTAGAACATATTTTTGATAGATTTTATATGGCAGATAAAATAAGATCAGGAAATGGAACAGGACTTGGACTGGCTATTACAAAAGGGTTAGTGGAAAAAATGAATGGTACTATAAAGGCGGGCTTAAAAGATAATATGTTTATTATATGTTTTAAATTGAATAGAGTAATGTAATGTTTTATATTAAATAGTAAAAGAAATATTGGCATTAAGGAGAGTGTTTATGTTGGTAAAAACAAAGGTAGAAAAAATTCAAACATTAAATAGCTCAGAGATTTTATTTAGTGTGAAAAATGGATTAGCCAAATTAAATAGTGATTTTATTAAGAATGAAAATGAAGAAATAAAGTTAACATATTTTTTAGAAGATACTCCCCTAATTATGATTAATTCAGAATACTGTCCAACATGTTTTTCTATGATTCAATTAGCTGAAGGAAGAGAAAGTGTGGATAATAAAATTATTAGTATTTTAAATAATATAAATGAAATAGAGAATCTAGAGGATGGATTTCATAAAATTAAATCAATATTATCTTTATTGCATGATGGTTATTATATCTTGAAAGAAACAGAATTAATTCCTACAGATGGTGAAGAAAATTATTTTTGGAATTTAAATTCAAAAAGTAAAAATTATAATGCAAGTGCAGATTATTATTATCCTAATTATGGGGTAATTTATGGGCAACCTAAATTTATGGTACCTTCTCAAGGAACAAATTGTTATAACAATGAAAGAGTTGAATATTATAGAGAAAAAATAAAAAATGGAGAAAAGTTATATGGCATTGCTATTGAACTGGGAGGTTTTCTAGCACTCTTGATAGATGGGCATCATAAAGCTACTGCTTCATATTTAGAAGGGAAAACTCTTAGTTGCATTACAATAATAAGACCATACAAATATAATAATTACAATATTGGTGAAGAAGGAATTAATTATTTAGGGAAATACATTCCTTTCAATAAATTAAATAATTCAAAAGATATAAAAGACTATTATAATAAAGATAATAACACTAGTAGTGCAGATAAATATAAAAAATTGATATTGGAAGAAAAACAAACTATACAAATTAATATAGGTAATTCTAGGGTGAATTTTCCTTGTTATGATGATATAGCATTATCATATTTAGCGGAAGATACTTCTGAAGAAAAGGTAACAGAATTGCTAAATTATATTGGAGAATATCCATTAGAAGAACTGAAATATGTATTTTATAATTTTAAAGTTAATAATAAAGCAAAAGCTAGAGAATTATGTTTTAAAATTCTATCCTTAATCTGTTTTCAAGAGATCTGGGATATATGTATTGAGTTTTTATCTAGCTATAGAGACGAAGAAGTAGAAGAGATATTTATAAATATCATTGTTGAGTATGATCAATATAATTGTAGTAACTATGGTAATATTAAAAATATAATTGATTCTTATTTTAAGTTATAATAAGGGTTATCTATTGAATTTAGAGAACTCGTATTAAGGATTCTCTACTTTAAAATGGAAAGTTATTAATTCAAGACTAACTTTAAGTATCTTGGAGAAATTTTATTACTAAGAAACCCACAGAAATCTTGTTATGATTTTTGTGGGTTTCCATTATTACGTTAATTTATAGCTTGCAATTTAATAGTTACAGTAATGTCATTGAAATCATTATCTGTTCCATCTTCAAAGTTATATGAATAGTTCTTTTCATTGATAACATTTGATTTTATATTATTTTCAATAAAATTAGTATTCATAGAAACTCTATGAAAACTAGTTATTAAATAATATTTAGGAACAGAGGAACAATTTTTTATAGTAATCTTTTGTAAGCCATTAGGTCGTTTATTATTAGCTTCATGAATTACATCACCATTGGAAAATTTGGAAACCAATATAATATTCTCATATGCAGCCTCACTAGTAAAGCTAAGAGTTGCAGTAGAGAAAGAAGGAATAATTAATACACCACAGTTGTAACCATTAACATGATGGGTTTTGCAAATATTATTAAAATTCAAAATACATTCCTCCTAATTTTTTAGTTTTCATAATAATATAATATGACAAATAATGTTATATTGTTATTTGTATAATTAAAATTTATAAGCACCAAGATAATAGAGTATGTACTATCTTGGTGCTTTAGTTTAGATAACAAATGTATTATATTAATTTATTAATATTTCCAGATTGAATATGTTCAATATTTTCTTGGATTTTCTTATATGGCCAATCCCACCACCTGATTTTTAGTAATTTTGAAATAACATCTTCATTAAATCTTTTCTTTATAATTTTTGCTGGTACGCCTGCTACAATAGTGTATGGGGGGACATCTTTAGTAACTAGGGCTCTAGTTCCAATAATTGCACCATCTCCGATTTTTACTCCTGACATAATTATAGCATCATAGCCTATCCATACATCATTTCCAATTATGATATCACCTTTGTTATCCCAAGCATCTTTTGGGTGTAAGGATTCATTCCATTCTTCTCCAAAGATAGGAAAAGTATAAGTGGATAGTGATTTCATTGTATGATTTCCACTATTCATAAGAAATTTTGCTTTACATGCTATTGAACAAAACTTGCCAATAATTAATTTATCATGGTTTATTGGGTAATGATAAAGTACATTATTTCTTTCAAAATCTCTTGGATCATTATTAAAATCATTATATATTGTATAATCTCCAACTTCTATATTATCTTTTGTAATTACATTTTTTAGATATACAATTTGGTAATCTTTACTTCTTGGATATATTTTATTTGGGTTTGGAATAGTCATGTTTAATTCACTCCTTGATATTTTATATTGATTTTCTGACTATTCCATTAATACAATGCATCTTTTCATAGAATCACCTCTGAAATATTCTTTTACGGTTTTATTTTACAAACTGTTATTTATATAAGTATATATCAAATGAATAAAAAATTACAAATATCCAATATGAGTTAAATATACTTTTATTTTTTATAAAATTTTTATTTAATATGAAAAATAAAATTGTCGAAATTGGAAACAAATAGTAGGTTGTTTACATATAATATATTAGTTGAGAAATATTATATTTTATTAATTTTCGTAACAAATATTGAGTAAATTGGGGAGGAGCATAAATGGTTACAATACAGCAATTTGAATATTTTCAGCTGGATGATAATGCTTTTGGAAATACTAAAATCTTAGTATCAACTATGCCTTATGTAATTGGCGAAGTATTTATAGATGAAGTCCTTAAGGGGGATGCTATTTGGCTTAATGCAGTAGTTGGTGGTGTGGATAATAATAAAGGATGTATATCTCCATATATTACTTTTAATCTTTATAAAGGAAATGTATTTATACCAGGAAAGGAAATATATTTTGCTCCTCTAGATGCTGATAAGGCTGGAGATGTTACCAATGTGCCAATTTCTTATGTTGATTCTATAGATAAAGGGGCAAGAAATGTAAGGTATGTTTTAGCAGTACAAATAGATGAAGGTATACAAAATGTATTTATAAGAGGACCTATTACTTTCACAGCACTACAATTTAGACCATAAGTAGAATAAATTAATTTTCTTTAATAATAAAATTATTTTCTGAGGAGGAATTTTCATGGCAACAGTACAATCATTTAAGTTTTTTAGTTCAGTAAATACACCTACTGACAATTTAATACCAGTAACAACTACTCCTACCGTAATAGGAGAACTTAATATAACTGATTTAAGGCAAGGGGATCTTATTTGGTTAAATGCAGTAGTTGGAGGAGTTGACAATGATAGTTCAACAACTTTTGCTAGTGTTGAATTAAAAATATTTAAAGGTCAATTAACTTTTCCAGGACAAGAAATTTATAAAGCTGTTCAAGAAGTGGATAGAGAAGGTAATGCAGATATTGTAAATGTACCATTATCTTATGTGGATGTTATAGGAACTGGTATTACAAGTGCTAGGTATTTATTAACTGTACAATTAGCACAAAATGTTAATAGTGTATTTGTTGATGGACCTATTACTTTTACAGCAACACAAATTAGACCAGCATAAATAATATTAATAGTAAATTTAATATAGTTTATATTTTATAATAGGAGGATAAGAGTAGATGCTAATTATAGCTACTTATCCTCTTTTAATTGTATTTTATGAATTTCTCAAAGTTAAAAGAAAATAGATAATGTAATTAGAAAAAATTATCTGTTGGAGATTAAAAGAGAACTTATTTTTAGTGGAATGTATTAGAAAACTTGACTGAAATATGGAAGGCGCTTATTATAATAAATACATGAATAAATAATTGTAATGATTAAGATTATTTTTATTATCTTTACAATTTTGTATGTACTTGTTTATGAATTGATATCTAAAACACATTATAATATCGTACAACAAAAGAATTAGAAATTGGTTAATAAGGATAAATTTACAGGAGGAGAACTGATATGTTAAGTATTAAAGAAATTTTTAATAAAGAGATAGTTTATAAAATTAATAATATGGACAAGATTTGCATACAAAAAAACATAGTTTATAAATCTGTAGGTAAAAAAGAAATGCTAATGGATTTATATACTCCTTTTATTAATAAAAAATTACCTGTAGTAATTTTGATACATGGAGAAGCTTCATCTGTAAATTTTAAAGAGTCAGGTCAACATATTTCATATGGGAAATTAATAGCAGCGTCTGGATTAAATGCAGTAACTTTCAATCATAGAGTTTTATCTGATGGAGATAATATCAAAGAAGTTAATAAAGATATAGAGGAACTTATTAAGTATTTAATAGAAAATGCTGATAGGTTAAATATAGATAAAGATAGAATCGCAATTTGGTGTTTTTCAAGTGGTGTTCCATTTGGGCTGTATGCAGGGATGAATAATAATATTGAATCTATTAAGGCTATTATTGCTTATTATGGTTTTGGAGATTTTAAAGCAGTGGGAAAATTGCTAGAGATAAAGATAGAGGAAGAAGACATAGAGAAATATTCACCAATAAATCTCATAGATGAAAATTCAAATAGAGTTCCACCTTTATTCATTGCTAGGGCAGGACTTTATAATCCTATAGTTAATGAATCAATTGATAACTTTATTACAAAAGGACTTAAACACAATTTAAATTTTGAAATTTATAATCACTATACAGGTGGATATGCATTTGATTTATTTAATGATGAGGAAAGGTCATATGAAATAATTTCAGAGTCATTAAACTTTTTGAGAAAACATTTATAATAATAGGGTATTAAAATAAATTTATCTACTAACTACAAAAAAGAGAATTCATAAATTTGAATTCTCTTTTTTGAGCATAATATCATTGAGAAAATTGAAACAAAAATCTTATAACTATGTACAAAATTGATTTAATAGTAGCAAAGAAATTATTTTGCAAGGAAATGATAAAATAGACTTAGGAGAGATTAAATATGAAAAATATAAAAAGGAAGCTATTATTTTTAGAGAAAATATCTAATACTTATTCAGATATTACTCAAAGAAAACGAGCAACTAGTAGCTATTCATTAGATGAGTATCCAAAAAGCGATGCCAGTGAGGAAAACAAATCAAAAGTATGGTATGCTCCAAATGTAACAGGAAGAGTTGTATATCATAGTTATAATTCTTATGGTGATGGAAGTAGTAGTTTATATGTTCTTAATTTAGAAACTAAACTTCTTGATCGTATAAGCTCGTCGTGGACAAATGTTTCAGATCCTATGAATGCTGTGTGGACTGCAGATGGTAAAAAGATAGTGTTTATGGGGATAGATAATTCAAATTGTACTTGGGATTTGTATTCATATACTATAGGGAAAAATGGAAATCCTATAAATTTGACCAATAATTCTAAAAGTAGGGATGAAGATCCTAAATTTTATCCTGGCAGCAATAATAAGATAGTATTCAAATCAACTTATGGAGAAATGTATTATATAAAAACTATGGATATTAGTGCTAATATAATAACAACTATTTATTCAAGTTCTTCAATGGAGTGTTCAATGCCTTTTTATTCTGATGATGGAGTGTATATTTTTTTCTCAGGATTATTAAGGGATGAAGCTGATATATATGTAATTCCATCTTTAGGAGGCATTCCAGAAAAGGTATCAGGATGTGCTGATGTTGGAATTTCAGAATACTATCCAATAACAAAAGATAGTACAGGATTTTTTTATACAAGACCTGATCCAAATGATATGATATATTTTAAAAATACACAAACAGATGACAAACCAATAAATATGCCATTTAATGTTTCAGATGCTGATAATTCAGATGTTTGTGTTGTAAATTCAAATTATACCATAATTTCCAGTAATAGATTAGGAGGAGTAGGTGGCTATGATTTGTATATATGTGATAATAAGACTGGTGAGTCGTGGTCATTAAATAGTTATAATGATGAAGTTAACACATCTAAGAATGAATTAGGAGCAGCATACACTTCAACAATAAATTAATTATAGAAAATAATCATTGAATTTAACTAGATAAATTCAATGATTATTTTTTTGGGTGAAGCTTAATAGAACTAGATTTTATAGGTAAATAATGTTTATTAGATGCAATGGGAAATTCTGAGTCTTTATATATGGTTTCTTGTATTAAATGAAATTGGTTTTCATGTGAAATAGGATATTCTTTAGCAGCAAAGTTACCAGAGGTAGAATATTTTACCTCAACTAATGTATCACTACATAGTTCATAGATTTCTTTTTCTAAAAATTTTAAAACTTTATCATCATCATTTAAATCTAAATTAAACTTAGAGATAGTTTCTATTGGCAATAAAGTAAAAGTATAAGAAACTACATTTCCCAAAGATTTAAACCATCTGTCTACTAATACTACAGCAGCAGTTTTCTTAACTAAAATTTTATTAAAGTAGTCTGTTGAAGGTTCTATGCGAAGCTGAATTTTAACATCATCAATTTCGTTATTTATACATTTATATAGAGGATGGCCTATTGTTTCTAAGCCAGTATTTTTTTCAGGTGCAGATTTTATTATAAAATTTCCTTTTCCTCTAATATTACGCACTAATCCATCATCTTGTAATAATGCAAGAGCTTGTCTTAGAGTGGTTCTACTTACACCTATTAATTTTGCAAGATTAGGTTCAGATGGTAATCTACTTCCTTCAGGAAAAGTACCTTCAATTATCATTTTAAAAAGCTTATTATATACACTTACATATCTTAATTCTTTCTCTTGTCTAAGTAGATTAAATTTATTCATAAAAATATCACCTTTCCTATATACTTGTTTAGACAAGTGGTTATATTAAATAATGTTTTTTATTTAAATATATTATTTATAAAAATTATAATTTTAATTCTATAATTAAATTAATTTCTTAGTGAGTATACACTATATTTTTGTAAAAACTCTAAAATATATTTTATCATAGGTTAATATTAATGTATAACTTTAAATATAAAATAGAAAAATATATTGACAGGGAAAAATAGACATGCTATTCTCGGTGTATAGATAATTATACAAGTTAATAGACAAGTTAAATAATAAAAAATGTTTTCTAAAATACGTTTGTAATCGTATTCTAATGATAGTTTGAATGGAGGCTTTATATATGATTTATTCACAAGGTTCAGGAAAAGAATATCACATTAATGTTGGAAAAGGAGAAGTAGGGAAATATGTTATACTTCCAGGTGATCCCAAGAGATGTGAAAAGATAGCTGCACATTTTGATAATCCAGTATTAGTTGCAGATAGTAGAGAATATGTTACTTATACAGGATATTTAGATGGTGTAAAGGTAAGTGTTACATCAACAGGAATAGGTGGACCATCAGCAGCAATAGCTCTGGAGGAATTGGTGAAATGTGGAGCTGATACTTTTGTAAGAGTAGGTACATGTGGAGGAATGGACATAGATGTTAAAGGTGGAGAGGTTGTTGTTGCAACAGGTGCAATAAGAGCAGAAGGAACAAGTAAAGAATATGCACCAATAGAATTCCCAGCAGTTGCAAACTTTGAAATTGTAAATGCATTAGCAGATGCTTCTAAGGAGCTTAAAAAGAGCTATCATGTTGGAGTTGTGCAATGCAAGGATTCATTTTATGGTCAACATTCACCAGAAACAAAACCAGTTAGCTATGACTTAATGAATAAATGGGATGCATGGCTAAGATGTGGATGTCTTGCATCTGAAATGGAATCAGCTGCTTTATTTGTAGTAGGTAGTTACTTAAAAGTAAAAGTTGGCTCAGTTTTTTTAGTAGTTGCTAATCAGGAACGCGAAAAGGCAGGACTTGAAAATACACAAGTTCATGATACAGAAGCAGCAATAGAAGTTGCAGTTCAAGCAATTAGAAATTTAATTAAAAATGATAAAGAAAAATAGTTTGAAAAAACATTAATTATTGCTAATATCTTTTAATTAAGACTAATTGGAAGTATAAAACTCTTAATTAGGTAGAAAATAAATTAGCTAATAAATGCAAATTCATACTTAAAAGGAGCTAATTAGAAAGGATAAGTTATGAAGAAATATAATAGAATTTTTACAATTGTAGTTGATTCACTTGGAGTAGGAGAAGATAATGATTCAAAGGATTATGGGGATATAGGTGTAGATACACTAGGACATATAGCAGAATCTGTAGAAAGTTTAAAAATTCCTAATTTACAAAAACTAGGGTTAGGAAATTTACATCCTACTAAACATGTAGAACCAATAGAGAAGCCTTTAGGACATTTTATGAAAATGCAAGAAGCAAGTATAGGGAAGGATACAATGACTGGCCATTGGGAAATGATGGGCATAAAGATAGAAACTCCATTTCAAACATTTACTGATACAGGCTTTCCACAAGAATTATTAGATGAATTAGAAAAGAGAACTGGTCATAAGATTGTAGGGAATAAAAGTGCTAGCGGGACGGAAATATTAGATGAGCTTGGAGAACACCAAATAAAAACAGGAGATATGATTGTATATACTTCAGCAGATTCAGTATTACAAATTTGTGGTCATGAAGAAACATTCGGGTTAGATGAACTGTATAGATGTTGTGAAATTGCAAGAGAATTAACTCTTAAAGATGAATGGAAAGTTGGAAGAGTTATAGCAAGACCATATGTAGGGATGAAAAAAGGTGAATTTAAACGTACAAGTAATAGACATGATTATGCCTTAAAGCCATATGGTTTAACTACACTTAATGTATTAAAAGATAATGGGTTAGATGTAATATCAGTTGGAAAGATAAATGATATATTTGATGGAGAAGGTATAACAGAATCACATAAATCAAAAAGTTCAGTTCATGGAATGGAACAAACTATAGAAATAATGGATAAAGCTTTCAATGGATTGTGTTTTGTCAATTTAGTTGATTTTGATGCTTTATGGGGACATAGAAGAAACCCAATTGGTTATGCAGAAGAACTAGAAAAATTTGATGTTAACTTAGGTTTTGTATTAAGTAAATTAAAAGAAAATGATTTACTAATAATTACAGCAGATCATGGTAATGATCCAACTTATACAGGTACAGATCATACACGTGAATTTGTTCCATTCTTAGCATATTCACCATCCATGACTGGAAATGGATTAATGGAAACAAGTAATGGGTTTGCTGCCATTGGGGCAACAATTGCAGAGAATTTTGAATTGAAAATGCCTAAGAATACAATTGGTGAATCAGTATTGAATAAACTTATTTAATATTAAAAGATATTTAACAGTTAGCTTCAGAATAGTTTTTTGACAAAACACATATTTCCAATTATGTGGTTATTAACTGTTCGTAAGTCAGGGACTTTCTCATTGTTTTTGTGCTACTTTATAAAATTTACTTTAATCAGGAGATATTAAAATTATTAGTTATAGCACAACTTGGACCAGAAGTGAGGAGTATTTTTGTAACAGTAACAAAGTCTGGATGTTTAGAAAGTGATAGAAGAGAATGTTATTATAATGCAGAAGAATAAACTTAATATATGTATATAGAATTGATAAATGATCCCCGCGAAAGTTCAGTATAAATTTTCGTGGGGTTTTTTAATGTGGAAGAAAATATGTTTATATATTAACTAAATGGAAGTTTTATAATTTTTTATGGAAATTAATGAATTAGAGTGAGAAATAAGAAATATGTTTCGTAGTATTATATGAAGAAGTCAAATTATATTTGCAAATATAATAAGGAGGAGTCATGAAAATAGATGAACAGAATTTTATAAAATGTCTTAAAAAAAGAAATGAAGATGCTTTAAGGTATGTAATTAAAGAATATGGATGGCTTGTGAAAATTATAGTTTCAAAACAATTATATAATTTACAACATATTCAGGAAGAGTGTATTAACGATATATTCTTGAGCATATGGGAAAACATAGACAAGTTTGATGCAAAGAGGGGCACATTCAAGAACTGGGTTATAGGCGTTTCAAAATATAGAAGTATTGATTATAAAAGAAAGTATATCAAAGATTTAAATAATACTGAGTATGATTCCTTAGAGATAGGAATTCCAGATAATTCCGATATAAGAATAATAGAAGAAGAGGCTCAAAAAGATATTGAAAGTTTATTAAGCTGTTTGAATGAGAAGGATCGTGATATTTTTATAAAGCATTTTATGCAGGATATGAATGCATCAGAGATTGCAACAAAGCTTGGAGTAACGGCGAATATTATATATAACAGAATATATAGAGGGAAAAAGAAGATTAGAGAAGCAAAGGGGTTTGTTATTAAATAGGAGGTAAATATGAAAAAAGATATATATGATTTGCTAAATAACGGGAATTTTAATGAAGAAGAATATGAGAATAAAGGCAATGAAGAGTTTAATGATTTTGACATAAAAAGGGTTGAAGGGTATATAAAGAAAAAATCAAATGGAAGAAAGAGAAATAATAAAATTAAGGTTGTTGCAGTAGCTGCTGCTTGTGTATTTATGATAGGTATATGTAGCTCAGGTGTTGGAACGAAAGTATTAGCTAGTGTTAGTAATATGATAAGAAAGATTGATCCAAATAAAAATTATAAGTCAGATTATGTTGTTGAACTTGGTGAGTCTTATAGTAAAGATGGTGTTGAGATAAAGCTTGATGAGTGTTATCGTAGTGGGGGAAAATTAAGATTAGTATATACAATGAATTTTGAAAAAGGAGTTCCTGAATCTATAAAGGCAAAAGAGAGATTAAGAACAACTCTAGAACCAGAGAAGGGCCATAGTTATGAATATGTAGATTATGAGAATGATGGTATTGTGGAAAGTAATGAAGTCAGTGTTAATGACTGGAATGTTAATGATAAAGCACATAACATTAAAATTGAAGGAAATACTTTTCAAGTAATTGGAGAAGTATGGGATTGCCAGTCAAAGGATATTGAAATAGGTGAAAAATCTATTAAAAAGGAATTGGTTTTTACAGTAGTAGATTCTATAAAGGATGATTTAAATATAAAAATAAAATATGAGAACATAGTGGATAATTCAGGTGAGAAAATTGAAGGGCCATGGGAAATTAACTATAAAGTAAGTGCAGAACCTGAAGTAAATGATATAAAGAAAACTAATTTAGATAAGGATTATGGACGTAAATTTCAAAATGGATTTACAGTATCTATTAATAGTTATGCAAATACTAATACAGGGATTAAGATTTATGGGAAAATGATCGATGAAAATAAGAACGGTTTTGTAGTGCGTTTACAGGGAATAGACAATTTAGGTAATGAAATATTAATGTATCCGAAAGGAGCTCCAAATAATATGAATGATAAAGATTCAATAGAATTTACTTTATATGATGGACAGACTGGTAATAGACAATCTTTAAAGGAAGGGGTAACAAGTTTGAAGCTTAGGCTATATGCTGATAAAACATTTGAAGATGAGTTTGAACCAGCAGGAGATGAGTTTACTGTAAATATCCAATAAGTTTTTAGAAGTATAATTTTTTAGAATCAATTATTAATAAAACAACTCAAAACTGAAAAATAAAGGTCCTTATTGTTGAAGTTATATCAACAATAAGGACTATTTTAGTTAAAAGTTATTTTTGGATATTTAATTCAGCAACCTTAAGGTCTAGGTTTTCTTTCATAGTATTTTGTATTTCAGTTTCTTTTTGTGCAAGATTTTCAATCTCTTCAATATAACTATTATATTTATTTAGAGTAGCATTAGTTTTAAATAACATTTGATTGTTTTGTATAGTATAATTTCCTTGCATAGTAATCATGAAATCTAATAAGTTAGTAAACTTAGAAAAAACATCCCTTTCAATTGAAAAAAACATGCCTAGAGTATTACGGGTTTCAAGCTGTGAATTTTTAAAACCATCTAGAAAACTGCTTTTAAATGCGTTTGGTAATTCAAGGTCTGAAACATCAGTCTGAAAGTTTATCATAAGATCACTATAGTCAATTTCATATTTATCATAGATTTTTGAAAGGTTTTCTATTTTTTTCTTTGCATCATTAATTTTATCAGTACTACTAAAAGTATCCATTGAAAGTATATTATCAATGTTCATAGAAGAGATATCTTTAGATATATTAGTTGAGAATTCCATAGATTTTGTTCTGTAATCTTTAAGTAAATCTAAAACTGGGGTTAACTTTCCAAATTCTGATTTATTATAAGTTTCTTCACTAATATCTTTTCCAGCAGATATATCATTACAAATACTAATTAACTTATCTCTAGCATTAATTGTTTTTGATAAATCATTAAAGTTTATTACAGTTAATGAAAAAGAACCTATAAGATAAATTATAGAAAATATTAAAAGAATTCCTTTTTTCTTAAATACTCGAGTTGATAATGAAAATAAGATTACTATAATGATTAGATTAATGACAATATTTTTCCAATCATAATAATTTATAAAATTTGATAGACTAATTCTAGATTCTTGGATGAAATGAATAAATGAATTAAGAAATGACGCTAGGAAACCAAGTATAAAGAATACAATAGAAAGTATGAATAAAACACCTTTTTTCTTTTTATTTTTATCCATGTTAAAATTCATATCTTCATTTTCATAAAAATCAATTTTGTTGTAGTTAAAGTTTGACAATTAAGCATTCCCCCTTTTCGATGAGTATTATAACATTTATTTCTATAATATACAATAAGTATGATATATGAGTTGTTGTGATATATAAGATGTTAAATTGCTTGTAGATGATCTTTATAATATAGAAATGAATTTAATTAAGCTGTTATAGAATAGTTATTATGATACAATTACAAATAGAAAAATTAAAAAAAGTATAAATTTTATAAAAAACTAATGAAAAAGGAGATAAATAATGAAAGATATTTATAGTATAAATAATCCAATGGCGCCACTATGGATAAAGTATCCACAAATAAATAGATATAGTCTAGGTTGGAGAATGGGGTTTGGGGAAAGTTATGTTGTGAAATTTGGGGAATGGTATGAATCTTTAAATAATGAGGAAAAGAAAGAATATAAAGAAATGTTTCCAGAACCCAAAGGATGGCTTGGTTGGTATGAAGAGGTTTTTGATAGGGATATTTATGATGAAGATGTACTTTTGTGGGATAAAGATAGAAATATGAAATATTCACTTGAAAATGTACAAGCTGATTTCAAAAAGAGTAAAAAAAATAAATTTTTATTTTTTTGGGGGCATCAGCTGTCAAGGGATGGAAGCATTACAAAAACAGCACTAAGTCAATGGTGGAAATCTGATTTTGTAGTTGATATAGACACGTATTCATGTATGGAACAGTATATGATGGCAGAAAAAGCAAGGCTTTTTGGAGATGAAGAAATTTTAGAAAAGATAATGAATAGTAAATATCCAAAACAAATTAAGGAGCTAGGAAGAAAAATTAAAAATTTTGATGAAGAAATATGGACAAAAAATAAGTATTCTATAATCCTTAATGGGAATTATGCTAAGTTTACTCAAAATGAAGATTTAAGAGAGTTTCTAATAGGAACAAAGAATAGAATTTTAGTAGAAGCAAGTCCATATGATAAGGTTTGGGGAATTGGAATGTCTTCTGATGACATAAACATTGAAAATCCTTTAACTTGGAAAGGATTAAACCTATTAGGATTTGCTTTAATGGAAGTTAGAGATGAGATTATTAAGGTTTATGAAAATTATAATAAATTGAAATAAAAATCAAAATAATGATTAGTAAAGGAAGAGTATAACAATATATTTCAAATAAATAGGGAAGAACTCAAGAAAGTTCAATAAATGTTGTGTTTCTTGAGTTCTTATATTTAGTATTAATTAAATTTTTAAATATAATTTAGAAACTTGGTTTATTATCTAAATTATCACTTTCATCTCCATTAGGGTTACTCCTTAAATATTCTCTACCATTTCTTGATTTTCCAACATTAACTCCATCTATTAAGTGATCTTTTACCATCATTATTGCTTGATCTATTGGATATATATTACCATTTTCAAGCATTATATCAGTTATGTCTCCTTGAGTATTTTTTTTTACTTTTGTTATCTTTGATTTATCACTCATACAAACACCTCATCTTTAATTTTGTAATAGTAATTTTTTATAGTATTTGTAGTAATATTATTTATTATTCTTGATATAGAAAATTAGGTTAAGTTGTGAAGAATATTATACTATAACAGTAGTATATGAAAAGTTAGTAATTATATTGAGATGACATTAAAGAATATTTTCTAAACATCTTTTTGTTTAATTCCCCAACAACACATTGAATCTAATACAGGCATTAGTGATTTGCCCCTTTCAGATAAAAAATATTCTACTTTTGGAGGAACTTGGGGATATTCTTTACGTATAACAATCCCATCACTCTCTAATTCTTTTAATTGAGCACTTAGCATTTTGTGAGTTATGCCTGGGATATTTCGTTTTAATTCATTAAATCTTAGCAGATGTGAATGTGCTAATTGATATAATATTCTCATTTTCCATTTGCCTCCAATTATGCTTAAGGTATATTCAAATGGTGTCTGATTAATTGCATTTTGTATATTCATAATTGTACTCTCCTGATATGAAGTAACCACTAAAAAGAAAATACTCATTTTGGGTTTTAAATTTATTATAATGAAAATTTTATAAAAAATCTACATTATATGCTATTCCTATTTAAGTTATGAAATTAAAAAATAGTACTTACCAATTGGTAAGTATATTACTAAAAAGTGTTTATTAAAATAAGAAATGGCTTAGATACAAGCATATTAAGGTAGGCGTCAAATGAAACGGCAAAAAAATTAAAAAATTTTAGAAATCTTATTGCTTGCATTTTTCATCATGTCATCAGTAACATGAGAATATATTTTTAATGTCATTTCTACAGAATGACCCAGGATCTTAGCAGCAGTTTTAAAGTCTATTCCATTAGATATTAGCAAAGTTGCATAAGTATGTCTTAATTCATGTATAGATATTCCAGCTAGTTTGTTTAGCAAAGGATTTAAATATTTATCTATACTAGATTTAGAAAATGGAACAATACGATTATCTATAGAGATAACATTGTTCTTTTTATATTGTTTTAGAAATTTTAAAATATTATTATTAATAGGTACTTTTCTATTTGAATTTTTACTTTTTAATTTTCCAAAGTTACTTATGCTATTTTTTGAAACTTTCCATTGTTTATTAACTTCAATTACCATGTTTTTTTCATCTATGTTATCCCATGTTAATCCCAATATTTCACCACATCGTAATCCACATTTACCAGCTATATAAGCCACTATGTAAAATTTACTTTCTTTTAGTTCAATATTGTTTAATAAATTATTTAATTCAGATTTGCTTAAAGCTTTTCTTTCTGTAATAGTTGCATCTTTGGGAAACTTTATATTTAAATCTATATTAAATGATACATTATAATTTTCTTTGTAATATTCAAAAATCCGTCTAATTCTCATCAAATGATTTTTTATAGTTGTAGTTTTTAAATTTTCTTCAAGCATTTTATCAACACACTTGATTATATCAGCTTTTTTTATATTTATAATTTCCATATCATCTATAAGTTTAAATCTAGATACGCTACTTTTGTAACATTTTATAGTGTTATGTTCTACATATAATTTTGAGTGTTCTATAAATGCATTAGCAACTTTTTCGAAAGTTATAGAATCATAATCTTCACTAATTGCATTAATTTCATTTTCTAATTGTAATTTTATTTCTTTTAAAGCTCCACTTATAAATGGTTTAGCTTCTTTTTGAGTTTTAAACCCTTGTTTAGATTTTTGCTTCCATTTTCCATCATTAGTTTTATAGCTTATTATAGTTTGAATGCCTTTGTTCTTTTTCCTGTAAGTAATATTATATTCCATAGTTTATTATTCCTTTCTCAAATGTATATTAATATAACTTTCTATTTTCTTTAAATCTAAATTCGACAAGTTCAGTCGGCACCATGTAATGACAAGCTAGTTGATTAATAGAGTAGCCTTGCATATACAAAACATCTATACTTGAAAAATCTATAAGTAATTCAGCAGCAAATAAGTTGGCTTCATATTCTTTTTTTAATTTATTTGTATTTAAAGTATTAACAAAAAAACATGATGATCTAGGATGTAAAATTGCATGACCTAGCTCATGAGCCAAAACAAATCTTTGCTGATGTTCATTTAAATTAGAGTTTAAAAATATTGTTTTTGTTTTATTTATATATTTATACATTCCCCATATTTTACCTAGCGGTTCGATTATTAATTCTATATCTTTGTCTTGTTTAACTATCTCAAAAGGATTATTGGTCCCATGATTTATCTTTAGTTCATTAACTTCCTTTTTGATGTAGTTATTCAATATATCCCCACCTATTTTTTGTATTTTTTTGGTGTGTACTTCTCTTTATTTCTAATTTTTATCTGTTCTAAGGCTATTTTCATTGCAGATTCAACTAAGTCTAAATCACCTTCGGTAAGTTCTTGACCGTTATAAAAAGCAGTTCCATCATTACCATTTCTAAATTCATCCATAAGTATTTTTAAATCTTTTGTTATAGATTTTTTATCATTTATATTCAATCCTGTTTCATCATCAGTCAATAAATAATCAACCGTTACATTGAAGAAATCAGCAATTTTAATTAATGTTTTTTTTCCAGCACTTCGTTTATTACTTTCTATCATGCCTAATGTAGATTGTGCAATACCAATTTTATTACATAGCTGCTCTTGTGTTAGATTCATGCTTTGTCTTAAGTTTTTAATTTTATCACCTAACATAATAATTTCACCTCAATGACAATTTTATCACTAAATGAGATAAAATCAATAGTAATTTTGCGATATTTTGAAAAAAAATAAGCATGAGGAAGATAATCTTTCCAAATATCCTGAAATGTGATATTATAGAAGTTTTAAATTATCGCATTTTAGGATAATATAAAACCATGCTAAGTCAAATAAATCACCTAACAACATCTTTTTAGCACAAGATAATAAATTCATCGGAGAGGAGAAATTATGAAGATAACACCAATAAGATTAAGAAGAATAAACGCAGGATTTGAAAGTGACCAAGCTATAGAGGCACTTGGAATAAGCCAAAGTACATTTTATAAATTAGAAAGAGGATGGAGGAGTCCTTCTGCAAAACTAATAAAAAGGCTTGCAGATACTTACAAATGTAGTACAGATGAAATATTTAGAGATTTAAAAATAACTGGGTAGAGCAGTATGAACAAGCTTAACATAATAATTTAATGGTCAAGTCCTAGTAAATATCATATCCCACTAGGAGCTAAGGGAATGTAATGGAACGAGGAAATAAAAAAATAAGGAGGCATGGGACTAATGAAAAATCCAAAGAAATTAAGGAGGAGACATAAAGAATTTTTATCTACACAAGGCATAATGCATAAAGATTATTTATTTATTAGTGAAGATGCAACTAATTATAAGTTTTTTAATAGAAAGACTGAAAAGATAGTTGATATTAGAAGATAGGAGGATAAAAAATGAGTAGCTTTATAATTTGCTGTAAAACAAAAGATTTAAAGAAAGAGTTGGACAAGATCATAAATAAAAGGAGGTAAAAATAGTGGTTTATGAATTTTATATTACACCAGAAGAGTATGAAATAGCTAAATCTAATGGAATACAAAAGAAAACTCTTGAGATGAGAGTATGGAATCTTGCATGGGATAAACAAAGGGCTATAACTGAAAAAGTTAAACCTCATAAATCATTAAAACATTGGATTGAATTAGCTGAAAGTAATGGAATATGTGAAGGAACTTTTCTTACTAGAATAAGGAAACTTAAATGGTCTGAAGAAAAAGCTGCTACAACTAAAGTCATAGATAATACTGAACTTCTTTTGAGACTAGCTGAAAAAGGAAGAAAATATCCAAAGGAAATTATAGAATTAGCAAAATCAAATGGAATTCCTTACAATACATTTCAATCAAGAGTTGTAAGACAAAAGATGGACTTTTTATCAGCAGCAACAATTCCATTAAGAACTAGATCAGAAGTAAGTGCTATGGGTAGAGTAGCATATAAAAAATATCATAGACACAGCTTTAACTGTTTTGTAAATAAAAAGATGTATAAAAAAGTTACCCAGGTACCGACCAAAGCAACCGAGGTAACATTATAAAATATTCAATTAGATTATAGAAGATTAGGAGGGAAAAAGCAAATGGAAACTGGTTATGTTTTTGAGATAAATGTTGTTGATGGGGAAATGATAATTGATTTTGAATATGAAGTGTCAGAGGGGGAAGAAGTTAATGAGTAATCAAGAATTAGCTGCAAAGCTAAATGAAAAAATTAAGATTAATAAAAGTAAATTTGAAGAGTTAATGTTTTCAACTCATGTTGCAGGCATGGATAAGTTGCTAAATCACTTAGAAGCTAGAGGATTTTATAGAAGTCCTTGTAGTGGTGGACATCACTTAAGCATAGAAGGTGGACTTTTAGAGCATAGTCTTAATGTTATAGATGTGGCCCTTAGATTAGCTGATACCTTGGGGTATGAATACAAAGAAAGTGTAATCTTAGCTGCAGGACTTCACGATATAGGCAAGATAGGACAGTTTGGAAAAGAGGGTTACTTACCTAATTATTTAAAGAGTGGACAAGTTAGTTCTGCAAAGCCATATATGATTAATCCAAGTCTTATGAATGTACCACACGAAATAAGAAGCATTCAAATTGCAAGTGAATATATAGAACTTGATGAAGATGAAAATTTTGCAATACTTTATCACAATGGGTTATACGGACCATTAAAGTATGAAATTACAGGTAAAGAAATACCTCTTTATATGATTATACATTGGGCTGATATGTGGGCCAGTAGAGTAATTGAGAAGGAGGATAAGTAATCATGAATATTAGTGGATGGGCATTCAAAGAGAATGAAGAAAAATTAAGAGATGAAAGATATGCAAGATACAAGGAACTAAATAGAGAGGGTATTGAAATAGAAACAGTTAATACTGGATATGCTCAAAAAACTTATAAAGGAAAAATCATAGATAAAGAATTAAGTGGACTAGATATATTGCTTATTTGTGATTCAGGGAATACTTGTTTTGGTGGAGTGGTTTCAATAGAAAATGGTAATTTTACAGCAATAGTTTATACAGATTAAGAGGTGAGCTTATGGCAACTGCAAATAGTGTTAAGGAAGCAATAGAAAGTATAAGTAATGAACTTGATTTGCTCAGGTCAGAAATTTTCATATTTCGAGAAAATGGGAAATTTGATGATTTAAAACTTACAAAGCAAATATCAAACATTGATGGAGCTGTGGAAGAAGCTAAAAGTGAAATTGATGATTTAGCTTTAGAAATAGACCAGATTCAGAATACAATACAAGAACTAGATTCCAGGATTAAAGAGGTGAATATTTAATGAGTAACGTCCAATGCCTTATAAATTTCAAAGGTAAGAAAGTAGAACCAGTAGTAACACATCACAATGACGAAGTTACAATTGCTTTCTATCAAGAAGAGAATTTAATATTACAAGTTACAGCTGATTCATTTGACTTAAGTAATTTACCTGATGCACTTTTAAAAAATTTACATGAAAAGACTACTGATGAATGGGAAAATGAAAGTTTAGCTTTATCATTTGAAAATCAAGAGCTTAAGGATCAATTAGAAAACTATGAAGAAAAGGCGCAAGCATTAGTAGATAAATATAGATTTGCTTCAGAGCCATTTTAAGGAGGGAAAAGAAATTGAGTAAATTAGTAGGCGTGGTTGAAAAACCTCAATTTGATACAGAAATACTTAAACCTGGAAAAGCAATTCATATAAAGCGATTTGCTATATCAGATGGATATAAAACTCAAGATGTAGATGGATTAATTGGAAGAGCTAATCCATTAGCATTAACATTTTATTATTACAACACAAATGATTATGAGATTAACCAAAAAGAAATATCAATAGATTCAGTAACTAATGGAGAATATGAAATTACTGTGCTGAAGGAGGAAAACTAATGAGTAAACTAATCGGAATTATGGGAGAGAGTGGAGCAGGAAAGACAACAAGTCTTAGAACACTAGACCCAAAGACAACTTATATTATAGATGCAGACAAGAAAGGCCTTAGTTGGAAAGGTTGGAAACAACAATATAGTGTAGAAAATAAAAATTATATTGCAGCTGATGATCCTTTAACAATAAGGGGAATTTGCAAAAATATCAATGATAAAGCAGCACATGTAAAAACTGTAGTAATTGATACCCTTAATGGTGCAATGGTAGCTGATGAAATGAGAAGAAGTAAAGAAAAGGGATATGACAAGTGGATGGATTTAGCAGCTTGTGTATGGAATGTAGTTGATGATGCACTTACCTATAGGGATGATTTAACATTTATATTTATTTGTCACAGTCAAACGGATATGAATGAAAATGGATATATGTGGACTAGGATTAAGACGTCAGGAAAGAAGTTGGACAAGATTGTTTTAGAAAGTAAATTTAATACTGTTCTGTTGGCTAAATGTGTTGATGGAAAACACATATTTGAAACACAAAGCAATTTTAGTACAGCTAAGAGTCCACTAGGAGCATTTGAAAACATGGAAATAGATAATAACATGGCTGATGTTTTAAAAGCCTTGGAAGAGTTTTAGGAGGTTAAAATGGACAAATATAAGATTGAAAAATTAATGGAGCAACGAGGTTTTACTTTATGGGCTACATTGGGAGGAAAGAATTATCAATTCTTATCAAAAGACCATTCAAAACCAATAATTAATTGTTTGATATATCCTGAAACAAAAGAATTTGAATTCAAATATTTAATTGAATTTGACATAGTTCAGCTAATCTTACCAAAATGTTCGCCATATGACAATGAGAAACATTTTGCCAATATGTTAAATAGATTCATGAAACAAGTTGATAAATTACAATAAAAAACTTCAAAAGTGAAAGTGAGGATAAAAATCATGGAGCAACAAATAAGTAAAGAAAGAGCAACCGAAATAATAGGTTGCATCTTAGAAAAGAGAGAGGAAGCTAAGAACATTAAAGCTTATATAACAGGAGCAAAAGAAGAACTTGAAACATTTTTAAATCAAAATGATTTAACTGAATATGAGTGCGAAAAAGGTACTGTAAAGATAGCTGATTCAATGCGTGAAGGACTTGTAAAAGAAAGTGTTGAAAGTGCAGTAACAAAAGTTAATGCAAAAGAAATAGATCATATAGACATGAAAGATTTGTACAAAGAAATTGATGTACATTCTATAAGTATTAAAGCTAAGAAGGGAGAATTTTAATTATGGATATGCCAAAGAATTATAACAACGTACAAGCATTTGAGGGGTTTACACCACTAGAACTTGGAGGACACATTTGTGTTATTAAGAAAGTAGAAGAAGCTAAGGCGAAAAACTCAGGTAAGGATATGCTTAGAATCTACTTAGATACTGATAGAACTGATAATCAACCAGGATATTATGGTGATAGATTCAAGAGCGACACTAGAGAAAATAAGAAATGGGGCTGTATAGTTTATCAAATGGTATTGGATGCTAATGGTGATACTAATAGAGGGTTTAAGACCTTCATAGAGAGCGTAGAAAAGTCCAACAATGGATTTAAGGTTCAATGGGGAGATAACTTCTGTACAAGCCTTACAGGTAAGCTAATAGGTGGAGTATTCGGAAGAGAAGAGTATTTAAATACTTATGGAGAAAGTAAATTTACTACTAAGTGCTTCAATTTCAGAACTGTTGAAGATATTAAAAATGGTGTAGATATTCCAAAGGATAGATTATTAAATCCTAGTGGAAATAGTAGTAATGGAGCTTTTGACGATATTACTCCAGTAGATGACGGGGACATGCCTTTCTAAAAGGGTGGTGAGTATATGAAACATAAAAAAGTTAGTGAAGAAGAAATAAGTAAGATTATAGAAACAAGGAAACCATTAGGTACTTTTTACACTATAGAAAATGATTTTTATGTGGCAGTAGATAATTTAACGGGTGATGCATGGACAGAAGATTTTACTAATAAGAAAGATTGTTTAAATTATTTAGATGAAAGTGGACAATGCCAAACGTGGTCAAATTGTTAAAGGATAACTAAGTATTCAAAAAAAACACAGAGAAATAGGAGCTAATAACGCCATTGTTATAACCTCCTTTTCTCATATGAATATCAAGTGAGAAGGAGCTGAGATTATGAAATGTTTAAATGAAAATTGTAAGTTAAACAAAAACAAAGAATGTGATAATCCAGTTGTTTTAAGTGGCCAGGCACCATGCTATGGCAAAAATAAAGTGCAAAAAAAAGAAAAAATCTTGTATGGCAGCACAGCAATACTATTCGCCGATAGGAGTAGGTAATTATGAGATACAAATTTACAGATAAAGAGCTTAAAAAAGCTTTAGATAACATGGTAGTAATTGTAGATAGTAGAGAACAGGAAAACAAGCATATATTAGATTATTTTGATTCTAAAGGAATTTCATATAAAAGGCTAAAAAATGACTTTGGTGATTATACATGTATGATTCCAAAAGGAACACTAGATATGTTTACAGCTGATATTTACTTTGATAGGGATATTGCTATAGAAAGGAAAGCACATATAGATGAAATTGCAGGAAATCTAAAAGATGATGCAGCAAGATTAAAAAAAGAATTGGCTCATATGAATATGCATGATATTAGATATTTCTTTTTTGTAGAAGATCCTAAGTATCATGAAAATTTGAGACATGGAAATTATAGAAGTCAATATGATCCATTTACTTTGATGCAAAGAATAAAAAAAGGAATTGAAGCTGAATATAACACAGTTATAGTTCCAGTAGATAAAAAATGCATGGGGAGCGAGATATATTATACTTTGCAAGCTTTTGTATATGCATTGTTCAAGCATAAAGGATTTATACTAGAAGATTCAGAGAGTGAAGATGTTGCAACTATGATTGCTAAGGATATTTTATATGGAAGTGAGGAAAGTTAAATGAGTAAAAAGTTAAATATAATTGATGCAATGAAAATGCCAGTAGGGACAATATTTGAGGTTTTTGATGAAGATGGTAATAAGGATATTTACAACGTTAAAGTTATTGAGGTATTTGGAAAGAAGGATAGTAAAAAATTAGTAGTAGACAATAGGGCATATATTGAAATTGTTGTAAGTGATTTTATATCTAATGCAACATTTATACCTATTCAACAGCCAGCAAGCTTTATGGAAGTGGTTGAGAGTGGCAAGAAGTGTAGGGTTGAACATGAATTAGTAAAAGATATGTTGTTAGATACTGATTATGATGATGCAGATTGCTATATCAAAAATGCATTAAAAACTATTAAAAACGGCAGTTATTTGATGTTAGAAGATATGCTGTTAGTTATAGCAAGATTTAGTGGTGTAAATGAGATACAAGATATTATCAAGAATGGTAAATGGTATATAGAAAGTGAGGACAAAGAAAGTGAATAAAGATACTGAGGTTGTTATTTGTAAAAAGGCTATTAATACTTTTGGCCAAGCTATGCAAAAAGTTGTAGTTATGGAAGAGTGTTCAGAACTTATTCAAGCTGTTTCTAAATCCATTAGGGGAGAAAATCACAATGTTGAGGAAGAAATTGCAGACGTTGAAATCATGTGTACTCAATTAAGACTTATGTATAATAATTCAAAAATTGATGAAATAAAGCAAGCCAAACTTGAAAGACTAAAAGGAGTGGTTTGGTAATGAAAGATTATTTAAATACAGAAGAAAGAAAGCAAGTAATATCAGCTTTACATCTTATGACTGATGCAATGATGCTAGTAGATGGAAATACTTTAAACAAGGATGAAAAAGCTAATTTAAAGCGAGGATTTACATTTATTAAGAAGTCAATAGAAAGTATAAAGGATAGATTAAATCCTAGCGCATTAAAGGCATTACAAAAAGATTCTTTGAGATCAAGAATATATTTAGATATTTATAATGCAACTGAAGAGTATGCAAAGAAAAAGGAGTCAGATTGTGAAGCTTCATATGAAGAAAATAAAGATTATTTTAAATTAGTAGAATTAATACTTTTTTATAATTGCCAAAATTGTATTAAGAAATGTACTAGCTGCGCAATATACCATGAGTTTGAAGAACGATGTATCCCAGAATTTTCAGGCGAGGAGGATATGGGTAATTGTAAATATGCCTATAGGAGTAAGGTGGACTAAATGCAAGCAGCAGATGAAATAACTAGACTAAAAGAAAAATACAATCATTTTTTAGAAAGAAATAAAAAAGCTGAAGAATATTTTAAGTATCATACAGTAGAAGAGTGTCTAAAATATCTAAATTTATTCAATGAAGTTACGCAACAACTTAGTAAACTCATGATTGAAATTAAAGCAGCTATAGGCAGAGAAATGACACAAGATGAAATATTAAACGGATTTGATTAACAGGGGGTGAAAGATTGAAAGAACTACAAGATATTGATTTAAAAGAACTAATAGAAGTGGAGACTTTAGAAGTTTTTAATAGAGAAAATAAAATACATTCTCCTTTTTCTAGTAAAGATAAAACACCTTCTTTTAGCGTTTATTATGACAGTAATGCCAATAAGATGAAGTTTAAGGACTTTTCAAGCGGTGAGCAAGGTGATGCAATAGACTTTATTATGAAGTTTAAGAACATGGACCATAAAGCGGCTAGGGAGTATTTAGGACTAGATGTAGAAAAGACAGCAATAGAAATTGAAGAAGATAAAATAAAAAACTTTGTCAAATGGCAACTTGAAAATAACAAAAAAGGGTTCAAGCCTTTAGGCATATTTACTTTTGTAGATAAAAACAATGAACCTTTATATTACAAAGTAAAGTTTATTAAATCTGATGGTAAAAAAGAAACTCCTTATTATCATATAGAAAACGGACAAGTGATAAATAAAAGGGGAGCAGATGAGATTCCATACAATTTATATAACGTGATTCAAGGAATCAACTCCAATAAGGCTATAGTCATTGTAGAAGGCGAGAAAGATGCTAATACTATTAATTCTATATTTAAAAATAGGGACTATATATCAACGTCTATAAAGGGCTGTAAGGACTTAGAAATATTTAAGAATAATGATGTGAGAATCTTAGTTATAGGTGATACAGGGCAAGCAGGCAAGAAATATGTGGACCATATTAAATATGAATTAAAACCAACAGCTAAGGAATTTAGAATTGTAAATTTACCTGGACTTAAGCATTTAGGTGATAATAAAGATATTACAGACTGGATAGAAAGTGGACATGATAAAAATGATTTACTAAATGCCTTTAAGAGAAGTTTAGATCTAAAAAGTAAATCTGAATTGCAGCAAGATTCTACTGGAATTTATAGAACTGTTATTACTGGAAAAGATGATAATATAAGCGAGAAAAAAGTCCAATTTGCTGATTTTCAACTTTTAGAAGCCAGTAGACTGATACTTGTTGATGAAGAAAGAGAAGGTATAAAACTAACTTTTAAGAGCAAAACAGGAAAAGTAATTGAAAAGATAGGTAGATCAGGAATATTTGATGATATAAAGTCATTTAGAAATTTTTTAGGTACCATAGATTTAAATTTCAAAGGTAGTAAGACAGAGAATGTTGTAGATCTTGGAGCATGGATTAATGAATATTGGGCCATAGAAAATGAGGAAATTTATAAAGGAGTTAAATTCTTGCCAGTAGAAGATAAATTACACTTACTAACTCCAGTAGGTTCAATTTCAAAAGATGGAATTAATCCTTTTAAAAAATCTGATAAATCTAATGATATAAATATTATTGATAAAGATGAAATAAGCAAGGAAGAGTTAGAAGAGTTGTGGAATCACATATTTAGATTTATAGGTCCTGACAAATCGCTTACTATTATTGGAACAATAATCAATAACTTAGCAGTACATCAAGCAAAAGAAAACAAAGTTAAGTTACATCATCTTTTGATGGTTGGAGAAAGTGGAAGTGGAAAAAGTACAATCTTAGCTAATGTAATAGCACCTATACTTAATTATCCTATAAAAGACATAAAATCTATTGGATTAATCACACCGTTTGCCTTTACCAATGACCTCAGTATCGGAAATTATTCAGCCTTATATGATGAATTTAAACCAAGTTCACTAGACAGATTTAAAATACAGAAAATCAGCGAAACACTAAGGAACCTATATGATAGAACAACAGTTGTAAGAGGGGATAAATCCTTCAAAACTAGAGAATTTCAGTTTAGTCGTCCAATAGTAATTGCTGGAGAAGAAAGCTATCCCAACTCAGAAAAGGCGCTTGTCGAAAGAAGTGCAATTGTATATCTTTCAAAAAATGAGAGAACTGAGAGCAGCTCAGATGCTATGAAATGGATTATTGACCATGAAGATATATTAAATAAGTTTGGAAGAAGTCTAATAGACATAGTTTTAAATATGACAGTAGAAGAATATAAGTCCATTAGAGAAAAAGTAGGACAATCATTTTCAGGATTAAACAACAGACCACTTACAACAGCAATTAATATAGCTAGTGGAATTGAAATATTTAATGTGTTACTTGAACAAAAAGGACTAGGAAATAAAAAACTTATTGGATATGAAAAATTAATTCAAGCCAATATAAAAGATGAAATTTTGGATGGTGGAGAAGATACAAAGTCAATAATAGAACAAATGATAGTTCTTTATAACAACATGATTGAAGATGGAAGAGCTCATGGATTTGAAAATGTAGTTATGGAGAGAAAAGAAGGATTATTTATAAGAACAACTGAAATGATAAATCAGATTCATATGTTTGTAAAAACTGTAGGATCCGCAGAACTTATTCCACTAAAAGCAAAGGATTTTAAGAAACAGGCAACAAAGGCTGGTTATTTAATAAAAGCATCTGCAAAACAAATAAAGCTAGATGGTGTAAATAAGAAATTTGATGAATATAGCAAAGATAAAATGCAAGAATTGAAAGTTTATGCAATTGTAGAGCCTGAATTGGAAGAAGCAATATTAACGGATGCAGAGAAAAAAGTAATTGATGGGGTATTCAACAAATGAGTGATAATGTAATTTGCATGATATGTCTTACTGTTATGACATGTGTTTATTGGATATGTGAAACAATATCAAGCAAGAAAAAATAAGGAGGAAGAATAATGGAATATATAACAGCAGAGCAATTTTTAGAACAGAACGAAAGAATCCAAAGAATATTTAAAGAGTATTTTGATAGAGAAGAAATGTTATATACATGGAACGAAATTATATATTATGGAACATTTAAAGATGAATTAGATTTTACACCAAATCCAACAGAAGGGCAACTTAGGAAGTTCATAGAGGATAAGATCAAAGGAATTGTAAAAGTGATTCAATGGAATCCTCTTAGAGATAATAAATATGGATATACCATCTATGTACTAGCAAAAGATAGACATGAAATTTTAGTTGAATTTGGATATGAAAAGCTAGAGGCTAATTTATTACAAGTCTATTGGAAAGTAGCTTTAGAAATAGCAAAGGAGAGTGTTAAAAGTGAAAATTAACATAGGAGATTATTTAATAGAAACAGACAACTTACAATTCATAGTAAGAGAAAAGAAAGTTACTGGAAATGATGAATCTGTAAAAGAGGAAAACAGAGGAAAGGAAAGATGGGTTCCAATAGGATATTTTACAACTTTTGGGGGCGCTTTGAGCCACTTGCCCCAGCAAGCAATAAAGGACAATGATGAAATAGCAATCATTAAAGAAAAGCTAGAGCAAATAGATAAGGACATTAAGGCATTAAAAAATTAAAAGGTAACCAAATTCAAAAAAAGTTACCTTTTGGTTACCTTTTGGTTACCTATTCAAACACGCATGGTTAAGCCGTTTATTTATATAAAGTAACTAAGTAACTAAATATTAAATATATATTATATATATATAGTATATATATTTATATATAAATATAAAAAGTTAGGCGTATAGTTTTTAAAATTTGGTTACCTTTTTGTAAAATAGTCTGTAAGCGTTAGTATAACTAAGTTAGAGAGGTAACTAAATTAATAAAAAAATGGTTACCTTTTTGGTTACCTTTTAAATTGTCTGGGAGGATTTGTATATGAGTATTAATTTTAAAGAAGTTTATTCTGATAGAATTTTAGAAATAAATAGACAGATTAGAATAGCAGTTAAAAATAAAAAGTGGACAGAAGTAGCAAAACTTAAATCAGAAAAAGCAGAATTAGAACTTAAGATAAATAAAATGGAGGGCTAGGAATGAATGAACAACAATATTAATTACTATAAAATAGTTGAAGGTATGCTATACAACTATAAAAGTACACAAGCTGAAATTAAGAATATAGATTTAGAAATTGAAGAATTAGAAAATGATTATGTAAGTTGTGGATCAATTGGTTATGAAGAGAAATCAGCATCAACTAATAAATTTAATTCAGCAGTAGAAAATGTACTTACCAATAAAGAAGGTAGAATACCATATTTGAAAAGAGAAAAGAGAAGAAAAGAAATACAAGTTGAGAAAGTTAATAATATGTTATCTGTATTAACTGAGAAGGAAAGAATAATAATAGAACTTAGATATTTTAAAAGGCTACAATTTGAGGATATAGCTGACATAGTAGAAAGAAATGATATATACTTAATATCTTTAAGAAAGAAGATAATTGAGGACAAGTTAGTACCTCTAATAAAAAGATAATTAAAATATAAGAAAAGACTTACATTTATCTTATTGTTTATATTAGTTAATAAGCTATATACTAGTATCATAGAAATAAATCAAAAGGCACTTACATTAAGTTGTGGGTGTCTTTTAGTTTTAGGAGGATAGCTAATATGATTAAGAGTATAGTAATTCATAATATTAAATTAAAGTTGCTTAGAATGAGAACATTAATTGCTCGAATAAAACTTAAAATATTAAAATATGTACCAATGCCAATTAAATTAAAGGATAAACTAAAAAGCAATATACAAATAACAGTATTTAAAATAACTAAAGATACATACACACTTAACGTATTTAGCTTAGAAGAATTAAAAAGAATATGGAGTGGAAAGGAGGTGTAAAATATTATGGGAATAGCTAATAAAGGTGGTAGACCATTAAAGTTTAAAAGTCCTGAAGAACTACAAGAAAAGATAGATGCTTATTATGTATGGGCCAAAGATAATGGTAAGCATATAACTATTACAGGATTAGCATGGTATTTAGATACTAATAGGCTAACATTGTTAAGGTATGAAGAAGATGATTGTGAACTATTAAAGAGTGTTGATGATACTGTGAAGTCCGAGTTTCGTAACACTATAAAGAGAGCCAAGGCTAGAATCGAAATGGAGAGCGAAGAGAGGCTTTATAAGAAGGATAGTGTAGTTGGTAGCATATTTACTATGAAGAACAACTATGGCTATGTAGACAAACAAGAACAGGTAATAGAGAGTAAGACCATTGATGTAACTCTAGAGGATTAAAGTTAAAGTGGCCTAAATTTGTTTAGTTCTTGTAAACTTTAGACTACTTTTTATTGATTTCGTGTAGGTCAACGCGAAATGTTAAGGCTAGTCGTTAATAAGAATGGCTATATTACTGCACTTATAGGATATACATTATGTCTATTTCGCTAAATGTAGACTTCGCGAAATAAATCCAACGCGAAATCTTGAGGGGGTATACTTCTAAATTTCGTTTCAGATTTGGGGACGTGGTTAATAAAAATATTTTTTCAAAACAAAGGGCGATTTTTTATTAATGTAAATAAAGGAATACTACTCTTTCTGTAGAATGTTGTATTTTATGAAAGGAGTGTTGTTAATGAGTAACGAAAATGAATGGGCAAATAATATAGGAAAAATGATTAATACTGACATTATAAAAAATATTGATCCTGCTCAAAATTCAATTAATTTTATGGGTGGTTTTAATAGAGGGGGCATAGATTTTGATAAAGTTTCTCAGGATATAGCAAAGAACAATAGAGAAAAAAGAGAGAGAGAAATTTTAAATACAGAGTTGAATAAAAGAAATACAGAAATAAATGAAGAAAGATTAATGTTAGATCATTTTAAAGTTTTCCTTTTGCAAAGTGTAAATAGAGATCAAAAAGAAGTGCTTGAAAAGATAGATTCACTAATTGATACAATTGAATTAGGAGGCAAAGTTACAGAAGCTAATTTAGCAATTATTGAAAAAGAATTATCAGATATAAAACAAGCTGCTGGTAATTTAAATGAAAATTTCATAAAGTTAATACAAAAGAAAATGATAGAAATGGGAGTAGAAGCTGCCATAAAATACTTTTTTGTTGGAATTAAAATGTTGTTTTTAATTCCATAAAGTAGTTATATAACTATCATAGTGCAATTTGAATTTAATGGAGAACTCTAGAAATAGAGTTCTTTTTATTTGAAAGGAGGTGGATAATATCTCAACAAAAATTAAAATAAGCAAAAAAATATTTAATGAGGTTTATCTACCTCAGCTTGAAAATTATAAGGCTCGTTTTAATGTTTATTATGGTGGAGCTGGTTCTGGAAAATCAGTATTTGTATTTCAAAAAATGATTTATAAGTATTTAAAATTTGAAAATAGAAGGTGTTTAGTTACTAGAAAAGTTAGCAACACTTTAAAAGATTCTGTTTTTGCTTTATGTAAATCTATATTGTCCAGTTGGGGAATGTATGAAGATTGCAAAATTAATAAAACAGATTTAACAATTGAGTTACCAAATGGTAGCTCTTTTTTATTTAAAGGGCTTGATGATCCAGAGCGTATAAAGTCTATTGCTGATATTGATGATATTGTAGTGGAAGAAGCGAGTGAAATCGATGAATTTACATTTGATCAATTATGTTTAAGACTTAGAAGTAAAAAATTATATAACCAGGTACATGTAATGTTTAACCCAGTAAGTAAAGAAAATTGGGTTTATAAAAGATGGTTTAAGGATGGCTATAACAAGTCTAATACAATGGTTCTTAAGACAACCTATAAGGATAATAAGTTCTTGCCGCAGGATTATATTGATAACTTACTGGAAATGAAAAAGACTAATCCAGTTTATTATAGGATTTATGCTTTAGGTGAATTTGCAACACTTTCTAAGTTGATTTATACAAACTGGAGAGAAGAATTGTTTGACTATAGGGAAATATTAAGAACTGTAAAAGGTAGTAAGGCTATTTTTAATCTTGACTTTGGTTTCACCAATGACCCGACAGCATTTGGCTGCGAGGTGCTGGACCAGCTCAACAAGCGAATATGGTGCTTTGATGAATTTCAAGAAAAAGGACTTCTTAATGATGAAATTGCAAAGAAAGTTATAGAAATGGGATATAGAAAAGAGGTCATAACTTGTGATAGTGCTGAACCTAAGAGCATAGAGGAATTAAGAAGAAATGGACTTGATAGAGTTAGAGCAGCAGTAAAAGGAAAAGATTCTATTCTTAATGGAATTAATATATTGCAGCAATATGAAATTATAGTTCATCCTAAGTGTGTTTGGTTAAAAGAGGAATTGAAAAATTATTGCTGGATCAAGGATAGAAGTGGCGAGTATATTAATAGGCCAATAGATAAGTATAACCATGGTTTGGATTCGCTTAGATATGGAATTACTACAGAAATAGGCAGTAAAAGAACTATTTTAAAAATTGCAACACTTAGTGATTTATATAGATAGGAGGTGCTAAGGTGGATATTGAGGAATTAGAGTTAATACAAAGATGTTATTCTGATTATATAACTAAAAGAACACACTATGAAGAAATTAATAGATATTACTATGGTAATACTGATACTCTAGCAAGCTTTACACCAATGGCAGGTAGAAGTAATTTAATATGCAATACAAATTTTGTACAAAAGTTAGTCGATGAAGAAGCTCAATATTCTTTTGGTAATGATATTACTTATACTGCTAAAGATGATAACGCAGAAGTTGTTAAGGATATTAATTATGTTTTAAGTAATAATGTTGAGGATCATGACATTAATCTTGGAATTGAATTAATAAAATATGGACTAGCTTATGAAATTAGTTATTTAGATAAAAATTTGAAGTTTAAAAATAAAATAGTAAATCCGCTTAATGGATATATGTACATTGTGGATGATGAACCAATTTATTTCTTGCATACATATAAAAAACAATTGGATGAAAAAGAGTATATTGATGTTTATACAAATAAGTTTATTTATCATTTTGATTCTACATGGACAGAAATTTCAGCAGCTACAACACATTATTTTGGGATTGTTCCAGTAGGATTTGGTGTTGTTGGAGGTAAAAAATATAGTATAGATAGGGGATATGTTGAGGGTGATAAAACTATCTATAGGACTATAAAAACTCTTCAAGATGCTTTTGAAACTAATCTGTCTGACATGACAAGCGAAATTTCTGATACTAGAAACGCTATTATGAAAATGTTTGGAATAGAGTTAGAAAGTGAAACTGATAAGGATGGAAAGGTTATTGTTGATAAAGATGGAAAACCCGTTAAAAGACAACCTGTAATAAAAGATAATTGTGTCTTATTGTTTGGTGATAAAAAAGAACAGGATGCAGAATGGTTAATTAAAAATATCAATGATACTTTTATAAAAAATACCAGAGATGAATTAAAGGGCCTTATTTATACATTAACATCACATTTAGATACTAATGAGAAGTTGCAAAGTAATCTTAGCGGCGTAGCTTTAAGAAGTAGACTCCAAAATCTTGAAGCAAAGTGTAAGATGAATGAAAAGGCTATGAAAAATATTATAAAAATTAGGCTGACATGCTTATTTAAGTATTTATATTTAACAGCCAGTAAGAGTTATGATGTTAATTTAGTTAAGTCTGAATTTACTCCTAATGTTCCAGTTGATGAAACTTCAATAGCTCAAATGATTACGCAAATACCTCATGAAGTTGTTTCAAATGAAACTAAAAGAAGTTGGCTCCCAAGGGTTGAAAATGTAATAGCTGAAGGTGAAAAAATCAAGAAAGAAGAAAAAGAATCTATGGATGATGTTAATTTGGATAAAGTAGGTGCAGTTAATGAAAATTAGTAAAGAGCAGCAATTTTTTATTGATAAAAGTCTATATTTTGCTAAGGTTTTATATGAAAAAGGGGACCAGGAGTTGATAAAACTCTTACAGGCTCAAAAAATAAGCAGGGATAGAATACTTCAAGAGATTGCTAATATAATTTTAAGATACGAAGTTGCTGACACTAATTTGAACATGCCTAACACCTCCATAGACAAGGAGTACAAGAAACTAGGCATAATTATTCAAGAGATTTTACAAAAGGAATATGGAGCCGAGAAAGGCAATGTACAAGACTTGTTAATTAACATTGGACAAGATAAATATTATTCAAGTTCTTATTTATTAGGTTTAGGTGCTGGTTATGAATTACAAAAAGTTAGAAGTAAACAGATTAATAAAATTGTTAATAAAGCCATCAAGGGTAAAAATTACTCTGATAGAATTTATGACAATAAAAATGATGTTGCAAAGCAGCTAAAAAAAGAACTTAAAGACTTTCTTAAAGGCAATACTAATGTAAATGAGATTGAAAGCATAATAAAGCATAGATTTAATGTTGATGCGTCTTTTACTTCTCGGCTTGTAAATAATGAAGTTGCAAGGGTTCAAAATCAAGTCAATGAACAGTTTTTTGAGGACCATAATGGACAAAATGTTTTGTATTCAGCTACTTTGGATGATAAAACTTGTGAAGAGTGTGCAAGTTATGATGATAAGACATTTAAAGCTGATGAAGATAGGCCAGAATTGCCACTTCATATAGGGTGTAGATGTTGCTATATATTGTTGCCTAATGCTGATTATAGGCCAAATACAAGGCTTGATAATAATACTAAAGAAAATATTGATTATACATCGTATTCAGAATGGAAGAATGAAAAATTAGAGGATTAAAGTCTTAGTAATAAGGCTTATTTTTATTTAAGGAGGAATTTAAGTTATGGAAAAATTATCAACAATTCAAAAAAGAGAAAAGTTAAATGATGTTTATAAAATAGGTGAAGAAGGTCCAGGAGGTGCGTATCATGAATATTTAATAGTTTCCGATAAAGGATTAATGCAGCCTATAGAAACTAAAATTAAACTTCAAGAAGGTCCAAGAAATGAAGAAGGCAGCCAACATGGAGTAATTGATACCGACTTATTGGAAATAGTAAGGGATAGATTAAAAAGTTTTCAAGCTGGACCATTTTCAAGCAGAGAAAATGCAGTCGCATTAACTCACATAGAAGAAGCTTTAATGTGGATGAATAGAAGAGTTGAGGACAGAATTGAAAGAAATGTACTTGGAAGGAATGAAAAGTAGTGGAATATAGAAAGAAACCAGTAGTAATTGAAGCTATACAATGGAAGGGTTATAATTTTAGAGAAGTTGATGATTTTATAATAGTAGAACATGAAACTTTTGTTGCACAAGGATATATAAATATTCCAACTTTAGAGGGGGTTATGCAAGCTAATTTAAATGATTATATCATAAAAGGTGTAAATGGTGAATTTTATCCTTGTAAGCCTGACATATTTGAGAAAACATATGAAAGAGTTTAATTAAGTCTTAGGAAACTAAGGCTTTTTATTATGTCCGAAATGACCATAAACTACTAAAATATTAATACTTTAAGGGACAATGGACTTTAAGGGATTGGAGGAAATTATGAAAAAGGCAGACTTAATAAAACTAATAGAAAATATAACAGATGATGGGGACATTAATGAAACAATTCTAGGAACTGACGAGTTTAAGGATTTGGGGAAATTGGACTTATCAAAGCTTACAGCGGAAGATTTTCAAAAGCTTATAACAGAAAATGAAACTATTAAAGGGTATAACCAAAGTTTAATAGATAGTGCAGTTTCTAAAGGTGTAGATACTTTTCAAAATGGCAAAATGCAAGAAATAATTAAAAAGGCAGTAGATGAAGCTAAGAATGGAAAGAAAACTCCTGAACAGGAGCAGCTTGAACAATTGCAAAAACAATTTGATGATTCTCAAGCGGAATTACAGAAGGAAAGAACAATTGGAAAATATACAAAAGTTCTTAAAGAAAAAAATCTTCCTACAGATCTTGTTAATTTTATTTATGGCGATGGTAAGGAAGAAACAATTGATAAAAATATAGAAACAATAGGAAATATATTTAGTGGTGCGGTAGATGCAGGAGTTAAGGGTAAACTTGGTACAAGTTCTTACACTCCACCAGCAGATGACGCAACTAATACATTAAATGCACAAATAGCAGCAGCTATGGGTGTTAAATAATTTATAAAAAGAGAGGATGATTTTTAATGGCTAATACATTAGCATATGCAACTTTATTTCAACAAAATTTGGACAAGGCAGCAGTACAACAAGCTTTAACAGGATGGATGGAAGCTAATGCTGGACAAGTAATTTACAATGGAGGAGCAGAAGTCAAAATACCTAAGTTATCTATGGATGGACTAGGTAATTATAGTAGAAATGATGGGTTTCCAGGCGGAGATGTGTCATTAGAATATGAAACAAGAAAAATGAAATATGATAGAGGTAGAGGTTTCTCATTAGATTCACAAGATGTAAATGATGCAAACTTTGTTCCTACAGCATCTACAGTTATGGGAGAATTTCAAAGGACTAAAGTTGTTCCAGAAATTGATGCAGTAAGGCTTTCTAGCTTATCAAGTATGGCTATAGGAGTTGATGGAGATACACAAGTTGAATATGGATATATACCAGCTAAAGCAACAATTGTAGGTAAGATAAAAGATGGTATTAAGAAAATAAGAAAAGCTGGATTTGTTGGTGATCTTATTGCTTATGTTACTTATGATGTTCAATCTTTTGTTAGTGAATACTATGGAGAAAAGTTAGTTGCAGCTACATTTGCAATAAATGGTGTTGATACAAGAGTACCAGCGATTGATGGAGTACCTTTAATTCCAGTAATTGATGAATGTATGGTTAGTGATATTACCCTATATGATGGGAAAAGTGAAGGTCAAGTAAAAGGTGGTTTTGTTAAGAAAACAAATGCCTTTGATGTCAATTTTACAATAATAGCTAAGGAAGTTCCTATTGCAATAAGTAGAACTGATAAAATGAGAATATTTGATCCAAATACCAATCAAAAAGCAGATGCATGGGCTATGGATTATAGAAAATATCATGATATTTGGGTACTTGATAATAAGTTAAAAGGCTTATATACAAATATTAAAGATGCTAAACCTGCAGCAAAATAAATGAGGGAGCTTTTGGCTCCTTTGTTTTTATATAGGAGGGATTAATTTGACATTTACAGACGAAGAATATAGTCAAATGGCTTGTTTATCTATAAAAAATTATCTTAAGGTTGATGATGATTTAGAAGAAATTAAAGAAAAATATCCTTTAGCAGTTAAAAAACTTATTAAAAATTCTATAGGAATAGATAAATTAAAACCAGTAGCAGGAATAAAAAGCATGAATCAAGGTTCCAGGAGTGTTACTTTTGATGATAATGTTGAATCTTTAGTAATTACTGAAGATATAAAAATGTTACTTCCTAAACCTCATTTTTATGCATGGTGATGTTATGTTTTATGATAAGGAAATATATAAGACAACCTATGTAAGCAGTAAGAATCCTATAGGGCAGTTAATCCAAGGATATAAAAAGGCTGAATTAATAGAGTGTGATGTGCAGCCAATAGATGAAAAAGCTATTAAATATACCTGGGGCGAAAAAATAGAAAGTAACATACAAGCATTTATGAATGAGGAATTGAATGTTAAGGACATAGTTATCTATAAAAATAAAGCTTATGAAGTAGAAAAAGCTATAGCTTGGGATAATTATAATATTTATGCTCTTAAGAGTGTTGATAAGGTGATTTTATGATATTTAAAGATAATACACAAGAATTAATAAAGTCTATTCAACAAGCTGCAATTGATGCAGGGGAAGAAATTGGGACAACTAAGTTAGCTGATATACAAAGCAATACTCCTGTACTTACTGGAAATTTAAAGCGTTCCATTACATTTGTTAAAAATGTTAATACGGATAATATAAAAGTTACTTGGGGGTCCAACATTGTTTATGCTGCAAAGGTAGAGTTTGAAAATAAATCATACATTAGAGATACTTTAAGAAATGATTCAAGCCAAATCATAGATATTATAGTTAAGCATTTAAAGGGGGTAAGCAAGTAATGACATTAAATGAAATACAGGTAAGTTTATTTACTTTAATACCTGAAGCTTATGATCAGATTACAAGTGATTTTGATTTTGTTAAAAATTCATATGCTATTGAAATGAAAATTGGAGATAGCGTACAAGATAACATAATAAATGATGAAATAACATTACAGATTAGAATTACTGGAATAAAAGAAAATAAGATGCTTATACAAAATAAAGCATTTGAATTAGACAAAAAAATAAATGATATAGACTTTAAAGATTGCTGGATAGTAAGAGATAATGCTTATTATACGTCTTACTATGATACAGATAAATTTAATTCAGTACTGCAATATACAATAAAAAATTATTAGAGAGGGTGATAAATTGAGTACTAATATAAATATGGTAATAGGAAATGCAACTTTATTTTATGGCGATAATTATTTCAATGCAACTAATGTTGATGAATTAATTAAATCATTAACTGATGATAAAAAGTTAGGACTAGGGAAAGATTCTATAAAATTTACTGCAAAACCTAAAATTACTGATTTTGATTTTGCGGGTAAAGAAGATAGAAAAGTTAAAAATATGGAAGAAATAACAGGTTGGGATATTAAAGCAGAAGGTTCTTTATTAGATTTAAATGAGAATGTGTTAAGTGCTTCTCTTATTAAAAAAGATACAAAAACAAGTTCAGAAACTTATGAAGTTTTTATTCCACAACCTAGTTTAAACAATAGCTCTTATCATGATCTTGTTATTTTGGGAAGAGTGAAAAATAATCAATATCCAATAGCTATAATAGTTAAAAATTCTTATAATGCAGAAGGTTTTAGTATGGAATTTAAGGATAAAGAAAATGATGCTATTAAAATGAGTTTTGAAGGTGCTTATGATATGGATAAGTTGGATGAAACTCCATTTAAAATAATAAAACCAAAGGCTGTGGCGGTTGTTGATGATACCAAATAGGAAGTATTAATTTACTTCCTTATTTTTTTTAGAAGGGATTTGATTAAATGAAAATTACAACTGAAGATGGATTTGCAATTATAGGAATTTTAAATAAATTAGGTATGACAGATGAAATTGTTGATAGCATTTCGGAAATAACAGAATTAAAAAGAAGGCAAGACATAGCTATTAATAAAGTTGCTGGATTAGTAAGTGAAAAATATCCTGATTTTGCTGAATTCGATGATAGTAAAAAAGAACGTATAAATAATAAAATAATATTTGAAAATAAAGAGTTGCAAGAAGAGTTTATAAAGGTAGAAAAAGAAATGAATAAGGAAGGTACAAAGCTATTAGCTACAGGTATAACAAGGCTTCCACAAGCAAAGAAAGAGATTTACAAGGTATTATCCAATATTTATGATATCGGTGAAAGTGAAATAAAAAATAAAGGTTTAAACTGGACCATAGCAGCTATTAAAGAAATAGCAATGAGTGAAACAATGCAATCGGTTTTCTCCTTAGCAATCAAGTAAGTGATAATAATTGTTCATTAAGAGCAATATTATTTCAGAACGGTTGCTATTCTTATATTGCAAGCATGGATATTGAAGATTCTCTTGGAATTATGATAGAAATTGTTAATCAAAAAAATGAAGATAGAATTTACAAAGGATATTTAGTTAATTGTATTAGATCTGAAGAACAAATTTCTTATTTTGAATATAAAGAAAGGCTTGGAGTATCTAAAAAACATGAAAAGAAAGTTAATATTGAACATGTTAGAAATGAAGCTAATGATGCATTAGAGGAATTTAAAAAAGCAATGAAAGGAGGAGATAACTAATGTCTGATGTTTTTACGTTAAGTGCTGATGTAAGTGTTAAAATTGGTGAAGCAATAAATAATCTTAATAAACTTAGTTCTGAAGCTAGACAAATAGGTTCTAACCTGCAAGATGCAGAAGGGAAAAGTGGTAATTTTTCCAATAAGCTAAAAGAAGTACAGAATCAAGGAAGCGCTACTGGTAAAGTCTTAGAAGAAACAGGCAATAAAGGCTCTAGCTTTGGAAATAAACTAGGCAATGTAGTTAAATCTATAGCTGGATTTGTTGGAACAACACAAATAATTAGTTTTGGTAAAGCTTGTGTAAGTGCTGCGACAGGTGCTGCAACTGCTAATACTAAGTTAGAAACAGTTTTAAAAGCTGCAAGCCACGCAACAGATGAACAGGTAACAAGTCTTAAAAACTATGCAAGTGAATTAAGTAAAACTGGTGTAATTAGTGGTGGACTTAATAAAGCCGCAATGACACAATTAAGTACTTTTGGATTGCAAACTGATAGTATAAAAAAGTTAATACCACAATTAGATAATTTAGCAGTAAATCAAAAAGGAGTTAATGCAACAAGTGAAGATATGATGGGGTATGCCAATATGGTTGGTAAAGCTATGCAAGGTTCTGCAACCGCTATGACTAGAGTTGGTGTAACAATGACAGATGCTCAAAAGAAGATAATTGAAACTGGTACAGAAGAGCAAAAAGCAGCTACAATAACAGAAGTTTTAAAACAAAATTATGGTAATTTGAATGAAGAAATTGCAAAGACTCCAGAGGGTAAAGCAAAGATTTTAAGCAACAATCTAGGAGCTTTAAAAAGCCAAATAGGTACTATGCTTTTGCCAGTTGTAACATCTCTAACAAATGGATTGCAAAAAGTTGTAGATTGGTTTAATAAATTACCAGCAGGAGCACAACAGTTTATTCTTGGAGCTGTAGCAGTAATAGGAACAATGGGATTAATAACAAGTGCAATAGGTTCTATTACTGGAGCACTTAAAATACTAGGAATAACAGTTAAATTCGCAGGTGCCCCATGGCTTGTGTTAGGTGCTGGTATAGTTGCTGCGCTAGTTCTTGCATATAATAAATGTGAATGGTTTAGAAATGGTGTTAATGCTATTGGAGATTGGTTAAAAAATTTCTTTACAGTTACTTTGCCAGCTGCATTTAATGTGGTTGTAGACTTTTTTAAAAATAATTGGCAAGATATATTGTTGGTATTAGTAAATCCTTTTGCTGGTGGTTTTAAAATCCTGTATGAGCATTGTGATGCTTTTAAATCTAAAGTTGATGGAGTTGTTCAATTTATTAAAGATGTTTGGAATGATATTGAATATGTATTGGAACATCCTTTTCAAGCTGCAGTAGATGAAATAAATAGACAAATTGATAAGTTGAGAGGATATCTAAAATTTGAGTGGAATTTACCAAATATTAAGTTACCGCACTTTAGTATTGACGGAAGCTTTAGTTTGAATCCTCCAAGTATCCCACACATTGGAGTTGATTGGTATAGTAGTGGTGCTATTTTTACACAACCAACCGTATTAGGAAACATAGGCTTAGGTGATGCAAATAATGGTAGAGGAAGTAATGCAGAAGCTATTCTTCCATTAGATAAACTATGGGCAGAAATGCGAGGAGTGGCTAATAGACCAGTAGAGGTTATTATTACTGTAGATGGTAGAGAATTTACTAGACAAGTTGTAGCACCGAACCAGGACCAATTGGAAGGATATAATATAGGGAGGTAATTATGCAAGAGTATACAGGATATTTTAACAATAAATATTTTTATGATGATTTAGGTCTGTTTGTGGCTGATTATTCTTCCTATACACAAATTAATGAAAAAGTTGAGGATGTGGAAGTAGAAGGAAGAAGTGGTACTTTAACAATTAAAAGTGGAGCATATCCCAATAGAAAAAAAGATATTAAATTTAGACTTAGAGATAATGAAAATCTTTGGTTTCAAATAGATAATATATTGGAGTGGTTGGATAATATAGAAGACAATAGACTTATCTATGATAGAGAAGATAGAGCCTATAGGGTTAAGAGAGTTGAAAAAGATGATATAACTAAGAAAATATTGCAATATGGAGAATTTACAGCAACATTTATATGTGAGCCTTTTTTGACTGATTTAGAAAATACTATTTATGAAATAACAAGTAATAATTTTAGTTTTTATTATAATGGTACAGCTCCAGGGGAATCACTTATAAAAGTTTATGGAAGTGGAAATATTCAATTAGCTATAAATGATGAAACAATGCAAATAAATAATGTATCTAACTATGTAGAAGTAGATAGCAAATTAATGCAAATTAGAAATCAAGATTTAACCTCTAAGGATGATGTTTTAGGGGATTTTATTTTATTTGAAAAAGGCAATAATACAATTTCTTATACAGGTAATGTTACAAAAATAATTGTGGAATACACCACTCAATATAAATAGGAGGAAAACAAAATGAAAAAAGAAATAAAAGTAGCATGGTTTTCTTCCAATGCAGCTAGAGATAAAGTCTTAACCACTAATGGAAAATCATTAGATAATTATTGTACTAAGTGCATTGCAACAGAGGATTTTGGTAATTATGTATTAGATGGTACATTTACAATTGATGCTCAGGGACATTTAGAGGAAGAAGATATATTAAAAGTTAGATTAGATTATGGGGACGAAATATTTAGAATTAGTAAAGTAACTAAAGGTACAAGATATATAGATATAGTAGCTAGGCAAGTAACCATAGCAGAATCTTTAACATTGTATTTAGATGATGTTAGGCCAACTAATGTTAGTGGGCAAGGTGCATTGTCTCATTTACTTACTAATGCAGCAGGAACAAAAGAAATAATATTACAATCAGATATAGCTACTTCTAATACAGCTTATTATCAGGATATGAGTCTGTATAAAGCCATTCATGATAGCGATAATAGTTTCTTAACTAGGTGGGGTGGCGAGTGTCTAAGAAGACAATATACGCTTTCTATTAATACTCATATTGGAAGTGATAGAAATGTATCTATAAGAGAAAAAAAGAATCTTACTGGATTTAGTGGAGAAAGTAATATAGATGATTTAGTTACTAGAGCAAGAGGAAAAGGAAATAATGGTATTTTAGGAAGTTGGATAGATAGTCCACTTAAAGGCAATTATGCAAGGGTTTATACAAATACTATAGAGTATTCTGATGTAAAAGTTAAAGGAGAATCTGATACTGATGGGTTTGCAACTGAAGCTTTAGCAAAAGCCGAACTGGATAGACTTGTTAAGTTGGAATTTAGCCAAAATGATATAGATAAGCTTAAAGCTACTTATACTATTAATTTTGTGCAACTCGAAAAAACAGAAGAATATAAAAATTATGTTGCAGCAGAAAGAATTTACTTAGGAGATACCATAAGGGTTTACGTTCCGAAAATAAAAACTGATATAAAAGTAAGGGCAATAGCTAGAAAATACAATGTACTGGCTAAAAAAGTTGATGAAATAACTTTAAGTAATACTGTAACATTGAGTGCTATGAGTATGAATAGTGTTGTTGCAGATCTAAAGAAACAATATGCAAATACAAACAATAATTCCATTGCAAGTTATATAGATTCTATTATTAAAAGTGGTATGAAAGATAGTTACTTGGTTGTAAGAGCTAACGAATTACTAGTAATGGATACTAAAGATATTAATACAGCAATAAAGGTAACTAGATTTAATAAGAATGGTTTGGGGTTTTCTTCTACTGGTTATTACGGAAAATACAATTATGGTTTTACTAGTGATGGAAAGATAAATGCTTCATTAATTGCTACAGGTATATTAAGTACAATTATGATACAAAATGCAGATGGTAGCTTTCAAATAGACTTATCTAAAACGGGCGGAGCGAGTTTCTTTAACAATAATAAAAAAGCTATGGAAATGTCTAATAATGCTTTAAAATTCTTTAACTGGAACCATGATGGTGAAGGAGTTGGTACTATTGGTTCTACGGTATTACATGCAGATAATACAAAACCGGCGATAAGCTTATGGAATGAAAAAAATAGTTGGTTCCAGATTGGATATAGAAATTCTGATGGTTCAATATCTCCTTATCTAGAATTTGATAAATATGGGATATCCAATGAAGGCTGTCCAATACAACTATATGACAATATACAATTGAATGGATACCGTATTTATTTAAATAAAAAAAGTGATAACGCTTTTATGACTATTGCTACAGATGGGCGTGTATATATGAATGGTGGAGTACATGTCAATGGACAATTAACATGTACAGGAGAAAAACCAAGAGTAGTCAATACTAGTGTTGGTCATGTTTGCATAAACGCATACGAAACTCCCAACCCTAAATTTGCAGATTATAGCGAGAATGATGAAGTATTAGATGAAAATGGAATTTGTACAGTTATTTTAGATTCTTTATTTTTAGAGACTGTAAGTCTTGAAGAAGGTTATCAAGTGTTTTTAACTAAATATGGCAAAGGTGATATTTGGGTAGAAGATAGAAATATGGATAGTTTCTTAGTACATGGAGAACCAAATTTAAAATTTAGTTGGAATATAGTAGGGAAACAGAAAGGATATGAACATGTAAGAATGAAAAGAGTTGAAATAGAGCCAAAAGAAACAAAAATGAGAAAGGAGGAGATTAGGATTGGCTAATGAGTTAAGATATACACTAGATACAGCTAGGAAAGAAATAACATATAATTCTTGCAAACAGTTGGATGATAGAACATTAATATTAACATTGTTTGATAATGGACAGACTTTAAACATTAGTGGAGCTACATTAATATTGAATATTAAAAGAGCTGATGGAAGTTGGATAAAACAAACTACTGGAATAACCATAGCTAGTAATATTGTGACAATAGCATTAATACGAGATGCAACAAGAGTAGCAGGTACTGTTGAATTAGAATTATTAATAGTAATAGGTGGAAAAAATACAACAACATTTACATTTGATTTACGGGTAATAGGAAGTGTAATACAAGATGGAGATTTGCAAAGTAAAGATTCCATTACAGCTGTAGAACAATTAAATAATACAATTGCTACTGCACTTAGCACGATAAATAATGCAATAAGCAATGTTAATACTGTAAAGAAACAATTAGATGCATCTGTAAGTAATGGCGATACAAAGCAAATGCGGAGCGATATAGATGATATTAATAGTAGTCGAGTTAATCCTAATTTAATTCCAAATGGTGCGTTTGAGAATTTTACCAAATTTAATTATTGGGCATTTAGTGAATATAGAAATTCTGGAAGTGTAAAATTAGGTTGGAATAATGGCAATGATGCTAAATATATCATAGGTGATTACACACCTTATATGCGAGCGTTAGGGCTTGCCAATACAGAAGTGGGAGGAGTTATTGGTGGAACATTTATAGCAGTAGAACCAAACAAGACATATACATTGAGTTATCTAAGACAACTATTTAGAGGTAAAGTTTCTCATGAACATGCATTTTTTAGTGGTACAGCCAACATAGGTTATATATTAACAGATACAAAAACTATTGTGAGTGACGAAGCAAATAGAATAATTAAAGGTACTGTTTGGGAAGATATTGGGAACACTAATGAAACTACCGTAAATGGTTCTATGTGGAAAAAAGTATCTATAACTTTTACAACTCCACCAACTTGTAATCAAGTAAAATTTGCAGATGTATTGCAATATAGTTATAGTGATGCGTTTTATTTTTGGGACAATGTAAAATTAGAAGAGGGAACAAAAGCAACCAGTTATATAGAGGCTATGCAACCAATTATAGATAATACATTAGCAACAGATAATAAATATATAGTTGGCGCTATAAATGAAATGTTTGCACTTATAAAAACATTAATTTCTCAACTTGGTAATGTTGCAGGGATAAGAACAGCTAATAAGGATATAGCAAATGCAATAAATGAGATGAATAACAAAGTTTCAGTTATGGCTAGTGGTACTAATGGAAATGGAAGTTGGGTTAAACTTCACGATGGGACTATTGTTCAATATGGACGTGGCATTGGTTATAAAGTTGGAGTTGAGTATGACCATACTTTGCCTATCGCTTATTCAGATAAGTGTTATTTTGCAATTGCAGAAATTATTAGTAGAGATAGTTTAGATATAGCATATACCGAATATGCTAATGTCCGTACATCTTCTCCCGATAAAACAAAAATACATTTTAAAGTTGGGAATCCAATAACTGGAGCAGAAAGCATGACATTTAATATCGGATGGATGACGATAGGAAAATAAAAGGGGTGAGTTTGTGTATTATTTAAGAATAGAAAATAGTAGCTTTACGCTAGTTAGAACTGATTGGATGGAAGCGTTAGGAGATAGTGTAAGAGATACAGATATTCCAATTACAGAAGAAGATTATAATAAATTTTATGAGCTAAATAGTCAAGCAAAACAGTTTAAATTAAAAATTAATCCTATAGGTGCAACCTTGTTTGATTATATAGAAGAATATACACCGAACAATGGTAATGTAGAAGCAGAGGCAACAAAAGAAGAAAAATTAAATAACAAAATTTTAAGTTTACAAGCAACAATTATAAAAATGCAATTTAATTCTTGTATTTTTAATTATAAATTTGCAAATAAATAGAAAGAGGGATGAATTATGACAACAGAAACAACAAACACAACAACAACTACTACAGGAGAAGAAGTGCTAAAATCTGATTTATCGCAAATGCTTAGAGATTTAATTGTAGCAAAATATTTTCCAAAAGATGAATTTATAACAAAAATTAATGTTTTTTATACATTCGCACAAATTTCTGAAGCAGAATATAATTATTTAATGTTATTAGTAACAAAGACATTTGGAGCAACAAGTACAACAAAAGATAGTACAGATACTAAAACAACAAATTAAATAGATTAGGCAATAGATAGCACCAATTGGGTGTTTTTTTATTGCCTAAAAACATGAAAATGAGAGGTAAGTTATGGCAGATGAAAAAGAACCAATACAAGAAATAAGAGAAAGGTTGGTAAAGATAGAAACATTGTTAGAGGTTAATAATAAAGATTTATTTGATAGGATAAAAAAATTAGAAGATAATCAATCATGGTTAATTAAGACTTTAGCTGCTGCTATTATTGGCGGAGTTATCGCATTATATTTTAAATAGAAAAGGTGGTATGTAAAAATGATAAAAATATTAAAAACAATGTTGAGTTTAGGAATTAGCATATTAAAGAATAAAACTTATATGACAGCAGCAAAAGAGGTATGGGCAATAGTAGATGAAACATTTAGAATTACTGATAAGGTAGAGAATAAGCTTAAGAGCAAAGCAGAAGAGTTTAACGGATTATTACTTGCTAAGTTTCCGGAATTAACAGCAGATGATTTAACATATTGGAGACAAGCAGTAGCAGGAGAAATAAACAAGGGTAAAGATGCAGTATTGAATAATGATACAGCACTTAAGCAATTACAAGAAGAGAATGAAAAGCTAAAAGTAGAAAATGCAAGTCTTACAGAACAATTAAACACTATAAAGTCTACAGTTGTAGCAAATACACCAGTAGACCAACAAACACCAGTACAAGCTTAAGAGTGGTCTAAAAAGGCTACTCTATTTTATTTATGGGAGGTTTAGATTTATGAGAAAATTAAAAAGAAATATTAGTTTATTGTTAGCAGCCTTTATGGTTGCTTTTTTTATTGGGACTTTTCCAGTACAAGCATACAGTTATAAGGGAATAGACATTTCAGATTGTAATTGGGATAATGGGGGAATTAATTTTAATACAGTTAGAAGTAGCGGTGTAGAGTTTGCATATATTAAAGCTACAGAAGGAACAACTTATCAAGATCCTCACTTATCTGCAAATTATAATGGTGCAACTAGTGTTGGTTTAAAAGTTGGGTTTTATCATTTCTTAGTTGGTAGTAGTGAGCCTGAAACACAAGCAGAAAACTTCTACAATCAAATTAAGAATAGAAGGAATGACTTAAAACCTTGTTTGGATATAGAGTATTCAAGAAATCAGCCCTCTAATTTTATGAATTATGCTATAAGATTTATAGCTAGATTTAAGCAATTAAGTGATTTACCTTTATGCATTTATTCGGGACCATCTTTTATAGATGAACAATTAGATAGTAGATTGGCTCAATATCCTTTATGGGTTGCAAATTATGGAGTTAATACTCCTATGAGTAATAAGGTTTGGGGTTCTAGTTATGTTGGGCATCAATATGCAGCAGAAGCACCATATCCAGGTTATTGTCCTGGAGTAAATGGCTTTTGCGATTTAGATAATTTTAATGAAGGGGTTTTGATTGATAGTAATTACACCCCACAACCAGTACCACAATTAGACTATAGTGATATTAATATATATAGCCAATTACAAGCAGAGTTGAATAGACAAGGCTTTGGAGACTTAGACATAGATGGAATAGCCGGACCATTAACATTAGATGCATGTCCACTTATTCGAAAAGGTGCAGAAGGGAATTTAACTCAATGGATTCAGCTACGTGTGGGAGCTAACGCAGACGGAATCTTTGGACAAGATACTAAGAATGCTGTTAGATGGTTTCAAGAAAGTAGAGGAATTTCAGCAGATGGTGTAGTTGGAAATGATACTTGGAGAGAATTATTGGCCTTGTAAGAAATACTTACAAGTTGAACTATTCGGTTTTTCTGAATAGTTGGAATATAAGATAGTAATCAGGATTAAAGAATGTTGATTACTATCTTTTTATACAGAAGAAAAGGATGTGTTAAAATGTTAAAACCACCAATTACAAGAATGGGCGGAAAAAGCAAATTAAGAAAAACAATTATAGAGATGATACCAGAGCACACTTGCTACGTAGAATTATTCTTTGGCGCAGGTTGGGTATACTTTGGGAAAGAGACTTCAAAAGTAGAGGTAATTAATGATATAGATAAAGAATTAATAAATCTATTCAAAATGATTAAGTACCATGCACCAGAAATTGAACGACAATTAGAATATGAGTTTTCAGGAAGAGACGTTTTTGAGGAATATAAAAATTGTACACTAGAATATCTTACAGAAATACATAGAGCTGTAAGATTTCTATACTTAATAACTCAAAGTTTTGCTGGAAAGGGTGGTACATATGGCTATGGGACAACTAGTAAACCAGCACCACAAATATTCTATAAAAATGTATTAAGAGAATTAAAAGAAAGACTTAGAAATACATATGTAGAAAATTTAAGTTTTGATAAAATAATAGAAAAATATGATAGACAGCATAGTTTTTTCTTTTGTGATCCTCCATATTTTCAAACAGCTGGATACGGAAATGTATTTGGAGAAAAGGAACATTTATTATTAAAAGATAAATTAGAGAACTTAAAAGGTAAGTTTCTTCTTACAATTAATGATACTAAAAAGGTAAGAGAATGGTATAAAGAATTTAATATTAAAGAAGTTGAGGTAAATTATTCAGTTTCAAGAAAAGCAAGTGCAAGAGGGAAATATAAAGAGTTAATTATAACAAATTATTAAAAATGTGATACAATAGCATAGTCAAGTATAATCACCCAGAAGGTAGTAAGTAAGAGTAATCTTATTTACTACCTTCTTTTTTTGTCCATAAATACTAAACATATATTTTATTTGCAATAATTCTATATATTGTATAAAATTAAGTTAATAAGTTGAGAGGATGATTTATATGAGTTTAAATAGAACTGTAAATAATGCAATTAAAGCTACATATTTATTGGACAAGGCTTCTAAGTATGCACCTAAGAGAAAGCCAGTAGAGTTTACTAATCCATTTCATAAAGAAGCTATGTTGTGGGCTTGGGTATATCCTCCAATATCAGTTGTAATAATGTTGTTTGGTATGTTTTTTCCACCTTTGATGCTGGCACCTTTTGTATTAATGGGATTTTTAGCATTCAGCAAAAAAGTTAAATTGTATTTTGCTTTAGAAACTTTAAAAAATGCTTGTGAAGTGGGAGATACTAAAAATATTAATAAATATAGAGCCAAAGCAGAAAAATTGATTAAAGCATTAGGATATGAAGGATTAAATGAATAAAGGTGTACTATGGTTAAGAATAAACTTAAAGAGATTAGAATGAAAGAGTATATGATGGAGAAAAAAGAGTTTGCAATTTTTTTAAATATAGGATTGGCTACATACTATAATTGGGAAAACGGTGATAGTAAACCACCGTTGGAAAAAGCTTTAGAAATTGCAGAAAAACTTAATAAGCATGTAGAAGAAATTTGGTACCTTTGATAAGGTATCTTTTTTTGTTTTAAAATAAATTGATATTTTTCAAAGAATATACGAATTATTCAAATTTTTTTTGAATAGATATATAACAAAGTAATCCGAAAGGAGCAAAAGAGTTGAAAATTAATATATCATTTAAGCAGAATGAAAAAGAGTTGTATGAATATTGCAAGTCTAAATTAAGTCCCAGTATCTACATTAAAACAATTATTATGAAGGATATCGAAAGCAATAAAAAGGATTAGTGATTTTATGTTTAAATATGATCTAGTAGTTATTAATTGGATTTATAACAATTGTAAAATGTTAGGCAATGTATTTGGGTATGGAGCTTTTGAGGGATTCATAATCTATACTGGAATAATAATTGTTGCTGTTACAAGTGTAATTAATAAAAGACTAAAAAATGTTTGTTGAGTTAGCTTTATCTATTGGAATTTATAAAGTTTGGAAACTGTTTACCAATAGAGAAGAAAGAAAATATGTAGAAAAAATTAATAAGTTTGTTGTAGAAAAAAAGATACTAAACAATATAGGACAAAAACCAAAGATTAAAGACATAGAGTCGTTTAGCTGGGGTGCTAAAGTTACTTTAGACATAGCTGGAATATGTGCATTTGAAGATATTGTGAAGCATGAGGACTATTTAAGACAACTATTTAGAGCTAAAGAAATTATTTTATCCAATAGTGAAGGTAAAGTATTTTTTGAGATTATTAATAAGCCTGTATCGGAAAAAGAATACAAGCCTATAATCTTACCACCTATGAGCCTTTTGTTGGGGTTTGATAGCAAAGGTGAACCAATTATAGTAGACATGGATAAAACTCCGCATATAGGTATACAAGGCTTGTCTAATAGTGGTAAAACAAAAATGATTGAGTTAATGCTTAAAAATCTAAAAGGTGCTGATTTTATTCTTTTAAACACCATGAAGGATGATTTTAAAAGGATAAAAGCAAGAAGAATAAATAATAAAGATGAAATAATGGACTTATTAGAAAAATTGATAAAAGAACCATATTACCACCAAAAGCCAACATATTTGATTTTAGATGAAGCAAATGTAATTGGAAAAGATAAAAAATTTAATAGAGCTATTGAAGATATTTTATTTCAAGCAAGGCACTTCAATATTTTTTTAATTGCTATTGGGCAAAGTCTTTTAAAAGAAGATTGTTCATACAAACAAAAGTTTAATATTAAGATTACGTTCAAACAATCTAAGAGCGTTATAGACAGTTTTTTAAACATTAAAGAATCAAACTATAACTTAAAAATGCGAGAGTTTATAGTAGACGATGGCTATGTTAGAAAAGGTAAATCTTATAAATATAATTTTTAAAGTTTTGGCAACTGGAATACTAAAAATGTGTAGCTGTATAGCGAATGAACTTGTTTATTCTAGCGGAGCAAGCGAAACATTTTTATGTATGGAAGGCGGCAGCTATTTGTAAAAATAAAATTTATAAAGAGTAATAATCTTAAAAAATACAGCATATTAGAACTTGATAGTAGGGGGATAATTCAAACAGCAAGGATTTTTAAGGGTTTAAGATGTATAATCTTAAAATTATACAATGTGGAAATAGAATTGAAATATACAAATTTAACAACTATACAGTAAGCGAAGGAGAGTGTTGTGATCCTTATGGAATAGAAACAAATGAAGAAATAGAAAAAGCTAGAGAAAAGCAGAGTTTAAAAGAAAGAAAGAAAACTTTAAATTCCACTAGAAATAATATAATTAGATTGATTAAATGTAATCCAGATATGCAAACTTTCATAACATTAACTTTTAAAGATGAAGTGGACTATAAAAAAAGCAAGTATTATTTAAACATTCTTTTTACTAGACTAAGGAAAGTCTATGCTAAATTAAAGTATATTTGGGTATTAGAATATGGAGATAGAAATAATAGATTACACTATCATTTACTTTGTAATATACCTATAGAAATTAGCTTGAGCACCAGTAAAGAAAAGAAAACAGATGAGCATAAAACATTAGAAAATCAGTTTAGAGAATCATATTGGAAACATGGTTGGGTAGATATAAGACAATTAGATCAAGAAGGTAATACAAATATAGCTTTATATGTGTCTAGTTATATAGTAAAGAATTTAATAGATTTAGATCTAGAAGGATATAGGGTTGTAGGATACAGCAGAAAAACATTAAATAAACCAATAGAAGAAACTTATTTAACTAAAGATAGTATTGAGGATATCTTAAAAAGTTTTATAAGTAATTACAATTTAACTTATAGCAATAGTTATGAAATCGGTCATTTTGATGAAAACAATAGTAGAATTGGTACTGTATCCTATTTTGATTTTATGAAAAAGGAGTGATAATTATGAAAATAAATAATTTAAATGTTTTGGTTGCAAGCATAGAAGAAAAAGTTAATAGCAATACAAATGCTATCTATTGGACTGTTGGAATTTTAGATCTTAGCGATGGAACAAATTTTAATCTAACCGTTAGAGAACAGGATATGATTAGTAAATTAAAAGCTATGTTTAAATATAATGTAAGTTTATCTCTCAAAGATAGCCAGTATGGTATGCGATTATCTTTAGAAAATGTGAATAAAGAGTTGGGTAGTATTTTGGAAGCTAAATAATAAAAGTGGACCAGGATTTAAATATAAATTAGTAAAATTAAAGCAAAATGTGTTAAAATGTTTGTAAAACAGTAAAAAGGTGGGAGTTATATGAAATGGTATGAAAAAAATGTAACAATTATATTATTTTTAGTTTTCTTTTTTCCAGTAGGATTATTCCTTATGTGGAAATATGGTAGATGGAATAAGGTTGCTAAAATAGCAATCTCAATATTCTTTGCATTAGTATTAATAGCTAACATAGGTGGTAATAAAACCAATCAAACTGCAACGACAAAAACTGAAACTGCAACTGTACAAGAACAGCCAAAAGAGAAAACAGAAGAAGAAAAAGCAGCAGAAGTTGCTGATCAAAAAGCAGATGAAGAAGCAAAAGCAAATGCGAAGGCAGATGCAGATGCTAAGAAAGCAAAAGATAATATACCTAAGGAATATCAATCAGCGTTAAAAAAAGCAGATACTTATGCTAACGGAATGAATTTATCTAAAAAAGGTTTATATGAGCAATTAACATCAGATGCGGGAGAAAAATTTCCTAAAGAAGCTGCACAGTATGCTGTAGATAATGTAAAAGCAGATTGGAAGAAGAATGCGTTAGCTAAAGCTAAAATATATCAAGATGAAATGAGTTTGTCTAAGAGTGCTATACATGACCAACTAGTAGCAGATGCAGGAGAAAAATTTACTGAAGAAGAAGCGCAATACGCTATAAATAATTTAGAAAAATAGAAACAATAAAACCACAATTTAAAACAATAAAAAAAAGACTAGGATTTTAATTTTGTTATCCTAGTCTTTATTTGACGTCAAAAAATCGTCAAATAAATTTAATAAAAAGTTTGATTTTATAGTTATTTGTTTTTTCACCTAAAATGCTCATAAAATCAGTTCTCATAACACTTTAGTCACAAATTGAGATAATAAAAGTATATTACTAAAAAGTGCATACTTCTATTTTATTTTCATAATTATTATAATGGTATTACATAAAAAACACCAATAATTAAATGTTTAAAAATGAGGAGAGGTTTATATGAATTTTTTACAACTTGCAAAAGAAAGATACTCAGTTAGAAAATTTAGTGATAAAAAAGTAGAAAGAGAAAAATTAAATTTAATCTTAGAAGCTGGCAGAGTTGCACCAACTGCTGTGAATTATCAACCACAAAGAATACTTGTTATAGAAAATGAAGAGAGTTTAATAAAATTAAAATCTTGTACTCCATATCATTTTAATGCACCAATGGCAATACTAATATGTTATGATTCAACAACTAGTTGGAAGAGACATTATGATAATGAAGATATGGGAGCTGTTGATGCAAGTATTGTAACAACACATATGATGCTTCAAGCTCAGGAATTAGGGTTAGGAACTACCTGGGTTGGGCATTTTGATGCTGATCTTATGAAAAAAACATTTGAATTACCAGAATATCTTGTTCCTGTAGCACTTCTTCCATTAGGTTATCCAAGTAGTGATTCAGTTCCACATCCAAAACTTCATGATAATCGTTTGAAGATTGATGATACAGTTTTCTTTAATTCCTTTGATGGTTTGATTCAAGGACCAAATAATGATGGAAAGCATTAAAAAATATATCTTAAGGTTAATACTTGTTGTATTAGCCTATTTTTTATATTTTATACAATATGTACATTAAAATTATCACTATTTTGGTATAATAGTGATATATAGGGATAAAAATATTTTGAAAAGATATATGTTGAGTTAGAGAGGGGCGTTTAAATGCTTAGTACAATTGAAATTAACCAAATAAAAAAAATAATGAAAGATAGTATAGATAGTCATTTTATAGCTGGTGGGAATCTAATGATAATAAAAGATGATAAAGAAATTTTCTATCATGAAGATGGTTTTGCTGATAGGGAGGCAAAAGTTCTAATAAAAAGAAATTCCATTTTTAGATTATATTCTATGACTAAACCAATTACAGCAGCTGCAGTGATGATACTTTTGGAACGAGGTGTAATCGATTTATATGATCCTGTAAGTAAGTATATTCGTGGTTTTAACAATCAGGTTGTTTGTGAAGGGGATAGCTTAGTTCCAGTAGAAAGGGAAGTAACATTAAAAGATTTACTTTCTATGACATCAGGATTAGTATATGGTGGAAATAATAGGGCAGGTAAGGAAACAGAAGCCTTGTTTCAAGAGATAGATAGTAGGCTTTTTGGTGATTCGCCAATGAGTACTATAGAAATTATGAATAAGTTAGGGGAATGTCCTTTATCCTATCAACCAGGGACTTCCTGGGATTATGGAACTTCCGCAGATGTACTTGGAGCTGTTATTGAAGTAGCCAGTGGAAAAACCTTTGGAGAATTTCTGAAGGAAGAGATATTTATACCACTTGATATGAAAGATACTGGATTTTGGGTATCAGAGGAAAAGAGGGGGAGGTTAGTAAAAACTTATGAAGATAATAAAGAAGGTGGGTTAAAAGTTTATACTGGAAATAATTTAGCTATAATAAATAAAATGGACAGGCATCCAGCCTTTGAATCTGGGGGAGCTGGTTTGGTTTCAACTATAGATGATTATTCAAAATTTGCTAGAATGCTCATGAATAAGGGAAGATTAGGTGAAATTGAAATTTTAAAACCTCATACAGTTAAATATCTAACAGAAGGAACTTTAAATGATAAGCAACAAAAAAGCTTTAGTAACTGGCAAACTCTATGTGGACATAGTTATGGTAATTTAATGCGTGTAATGACAGATTGTAGTAGAGCAGGAGATCTTGGAAGTCTTGGAGAGTATGGATGGGATGGATGGCTTGGACCATATTTTTGCAATTGTCCAAATAATGATTTGACATTTTTACTTATGATTCAAAAGACTGACTCAGGTACTTGTACCCTTACTAGAAAGTTACGAAATATTATATTAAGTTCTTGTTGTGATTAAGTGAGATTTTCAGTTAATATAGAAAAGATGCTTTTAGTGAAAAGAAGAAATCTGCTTATATATTTATAAAAATCAAGTAATATGATAATAAACCTAATAGGAAGCAATTATGCTTTCTATTAGGTTTTATTTTTTGAAATTTAATAAAAAAGTCAAAATATGTAGAATGTGATGGCTTAAATGGTTATATATGGGGCATTAAGGGAAGTTGTGGGTATCGTTTAGTATTGATAAAGAGGAGCGATATATATAATAATGAAGTAATTTTAAAAAATATATATGAATAAGGAGATGAATATGAACTGTTTTTTAAAATAAATTAATTTGAAATCAAAAAAATTTACAAGGGGAAATAAGTATGGCAATGCTTGATGTTTTAAGACAAGAAAAGAAATATCTTATGTCATTATCAGAAACTAGAATCTTGTATGGACTACTTTCAAAAGTTTTACATGAAGATGAGCATAATAAAAGTGGTGGATACCTGGTTCGTTCATTGTATTTTGATACACCTTTTGATCATGATTATTATGAAAAAGAAGATGGCTTGGATAACCGTAAAAAAATTCGAATAAGAGTATATTCTAGTAAAGCAAAGACTGCAAAACTAGAGATGAAGGAGAAGTTTGGAAATGACCAGAGAAAACGGTCATTGACAATTTCACAAGAACAAGCCTTGGATATGATAAATGGAAATTTTGAATTTTTAATATCTATGGAAGAATCTTTTGCAATGGAATTATATTTATTAATGAGTCAAAAACTATATAGGCCAAAATGTGTAGTGGAATATGATCGTACTGCATTTATTGTACCAGAGAATAATACAAGAGTTACATTTGATATGAATATTAGAGCAAGTGAAAGTGATTTTAATATTTTTTCAGATGACTTGATTTTATATCCAGTTACTTCCCCAGATGATGTAACGATTGAAGTAAAATTTAATAATTTTTTACTTGGATATGTGAAAGATTTATTAGACTCTTGTGGAAAAATACAAGTTTCAAATAGTAAGTATGTACTTTCAAGAAGTATGAGTTATTTTTAGGAGGAAAATTATGAAGGAACAATTATTTAATTATTTAAATGGATCAACTAAAGCATTAACTATTAATGATATTCTAATCAACTTTTTAATCGCAGTTATATTAGGAATGGTTATTTATATATCATATAGATTATCTCATTCAGGAGCTGTATATAGCGCACGATTTAATGTGTCATTAGTGATGCTTACACTTATAACAGCTCTAGTAATGAATGTTATAGGTAACAATATTTCTCTTTCATTAGGAATGGTTGGTGCTTTATCAGTTGTAAGATTTCGTACTGCTATTAAGGATCCAAGAGATACAGCTTATGTTTTCTGGGCTATTGCAGTAGGTATTTGTTGTGGTGTTTCTGATTATATGGTGGCTGGAATAGGCTCAGTAGTTATATTCTTTTTCCTACTAATTTTTGGTGCAGTACAAAGTAATGAAAAGTACCTTTTAATTGTTAGAGGAACTTCAGGTAATGAAATAGAGATTGAACAAGTAGTAAGGACTTATTATAAAGAAAAAGCAGTTTTAAGAGTTAAAAATACTTCTAAAAATTCAGTAGAATTTATCTATGAGTTGTCAGCAAAATTAATTAAAAAGGCTGAAAGTAATGTTGAGTCTATAACTGAAAAAATGTATAAACTTGATGGAATCAACAATGTAAATATTGTATGTCAAAATGATGAAATAAACCGATAATGGGTGATTTTAAATGAAAAAAAGAAATAAAATAGGTTTTGTCACAATACTTGCAGGATTAACAATTGCTATTGGTTTTAATATTTATAATAACTATGCTGATTCAATCAAAAGCAAAAGTTCATATGATGAACCTATAGTTGTTAACAATAATCTAGATACAAGTATCCCCTTTGGGAATGATTTTATATTAAATTCAAATTTCTCAACACATTTACCACTTGTAGTAATTAATACAGAAGGAGCTGAAATTCCATCTAATAGTAAATGGAATGAGGAATTGAAAAGATTTGTAAGTATTTCAGGAATAGAGCCATATGTAGATGGTAGTATAAGTGTTATAGATAATGGAGAGATAAATAAACTAAAAGATACGCCAACAAATTATAGCAAAATTAAGATAAAAAGAAGAGGAAATTCTTCAATGCATTACAATAAGGGACAATACTTGGTAAAACTAGTAACTGAAAGTGGACAAGAAAATGGTTTATCTTTACTTGGTATGGGTGAAGATAATGAGTGGGTACTAAATGGAAGCATGGCAGATAAGAGTATGATGAGAAATTATTTGGGATATAGAATTGCTTCTCAAATAATGCCATATACACCAGATGCAAAATATTGTGAAGTGGTTACTGAAGAAAATGGAAAGTATAAGTATGAAGGGGTTTATCTATTAATTGAGAACATTAAGCAAGGAACTGATAGGGTAAATATTGCAAGTTATCAAAAGTCTAAATCATATAGTAGTTACATACTTCGTAGAGATAGATTTGATGAAGAAAATATAATGATAGACACATATGAATCAAATAGTAAATTAAGTGATGGATATTTAGGAGTAGTTTATCCTAGCAAAAATAATGTTACTGATGAAACTGTAGATTATATAAAAAATGATATTGAAAAGTTAGAAGAAGTTTTATATTCAGATTCTTATAATATATTTTCTACTTATTCGGATTATATAGATGTGGATTCATTTATAAATTATGCTTTGATTAATGAATATTTTGGAAATTACGATGCTGGGTATCATTCAACATATATGTATAAAGATATTAAAGGCAAGTTAAAAATGGGACCAGTTTGGGATTATGATCAATCTATAGATAATTCTAGACCAGACCCTATGGAAATAGATAAAATAGCATTTATTGAAGCACCGTGGTTTAAGCAATTAATGAGAGATCCTAAGTTTGTAGAAAAACTTGCTTCTAGATATGCTGAACTTAGGAGAAATCAGCTTTCTGATAAAAATATACTAAAAACAATTGATGAGGTTCAAGGATATTTAGGGGCAGCACAGCGAAGAGAATGGAGTCGGTGGGAAAAGGCATATTATTTAGGAAAGACTGCATTGCCTACATATATAGATAGTGATGGAGATACTATTCATAGAGAAAGTAAAGAGTATGAGCAAGAAATATATAAATTAAAGACTGTTCTTTCTAAGCATGGACAAGCAATATCAGAAGAACTTCCTAAATATAAAAGTGATGATATAGTTAAAGCTGAGGATAAAAGTATTAAAAATGGTTTATTAATAATATTATTTTTAGGATCATTTTTTACAGCAATAATTTATGCCCGCAGACGATAGAAAAGTCTGGATATCAGTATAAATAACAAAGGAGAAACTATAGATGAAGGATGTCAAAGAAAAGAAAGAAACTTTGAAAAATAAGATAACAGTATTTTTAGCAGTATTAACTGGAATAATATATTTTTCTTGGCGTATATTTTTCACACTTCCGTTTGAGTATGGAATAGTTTCGATGATAGCAGGGGTAATATTATTAATTTCTGAAATTGTTGCTATTTTTGAAGCTATTGAATTATATCGTAATGCTCAAAAAAGAGTTTTACCAGAAAAACCTACAATACCAGATGAATGGTATCCGGAAGTAGATGTTTTTATCGCAACTCACAATGAGTCAAGAGATCTTCTATTTAAAACAATAAATGGATGTATGAATATGGATTATCCAGATAAGAGTAAAGTACATATAGCCATATGTGATGATAGTGATCGTCCTGAAATCAAGGAATTAGCAGATCAAATGGGTGTTGGATACTTTGGATTAAGTAATAATAAACATGCTAAGGCAGGTAACTTAAACAATGCCATATCAAAAACATCTGCACCATTAATTACAACTCTAGATGCAGATATGATACCAACTCATAGATTTTTAATGGAAGCTGTACCTTATTTTTTCCTACCAAGATTGAAAAAGGTAGGAGATAAGTGGGTTGAACGCACAAAGGATGAAATAGATAAAGATTATAGAATTGGATTTATTCAAACACCTCAAAGTTTTTATAATCCAGACCTTTTTCAATATAATTTATATTCTGAAGGGCGTATTCCAAATGAACAAGATTATTTCTTTAGAGAAATTAATGTAATGAGAAATAGTAATAATGCACCTATATATGCAGGATCAAATACTGTGATATCAAGACAGGCTTTGGTTGAAGTAGGTGGAATTGCAACTGGAACAATAACAGAAGATTTTGAAACAGGATTAAGTATACAAAATAAAGGTTACACTACTTATGCTATTCCTACAGTTGTAGCACATGGACTATCCCCAGATACAATAACTAGCTTGATTAACCAACGTGAACGTTGGGGAAGAGGATGTGTTCAGAGTCTTAAAAAGATGAAGATATTAACAAGAAAAGATATACCTTGGAGTTTGAAAATTAGTTATATAGCAAGTTTAATATATTGGTGGTCATTTGTAAGACGCTTTGTTTATATTATATCACCTCTTTTATTTGTATTATTTGATTTACATATAGTAGAGTGTTCATTCTGGCAAATAATATGTATTTGGCTTCCATCTTATGTGCTATATAACAAAGTTTTAAATCAGATATCTGGGAATATACGAAATAATAGGTGGAGTAATATCATGGATACTGTTATTTTTCCATATATGATTTTACCAATTTTGTTAGAAACAGTTGGTGTTTCACAAAAAAAATTCGTTGTCACTAGAAAAGACCGTATTTTAAGTGAAACAAAAACTAACTTTAACTTAGCAGTTCCACATATGATTTTAGCAGGAGCTTCAATTTTAGCACTTTTCATTATGATGAAAGATTTAATACTATACCAAACAATACAAGGTACAATTATTATTTATTGGTTAATTGTCAATTTATATAATCTTATTATGTCAGTGTTCTTTATGATTGGGCGTACCAACTATAGAGAATCTGAAAGATATATTGCAGAGTTAGATGCTGAAGTAACAATAAGAGGTAAAATGTATAAAGGTGTAACAAAAGACATATCAGAAGGTGGGCTTGCGATAACTTTAAGCAAACCATATTATTTCTCTAAAGACGAGAGAATTATGATTAATGTTAGTAGTGACAGATATAAAGCTAGTTTTGTTGCGAATGTTACTCATGTTAGAAATGATAAAAACAATTGGATATATAGTTTTAATATTATAGAATTGGATTTTGAAAATAAAAAGCAGTATTTCCAATTAATTTATGATAGAGACCACAGTTTACCAAAGTATATAGATGATACATTAAGTGTATTTGATGATTTATATTTGAATCTTCAAAAGAGAATTAATATATCTGAACAATCACAACGTTCTTATCCTCGTATTGAATTAAATATAGAGATGATGACTAAGGATAAGATTCCTGTTTTTGCAATAGACTTTAACTATGAATATATATTGTTAAAAAATATGAGAAGAGGTGAGAAATTACCAAATGAAATCATATTGATGTGTGGTTCAAATATAGAAATGAAGTGTAAAAAAATAAGGCAGTTAAGTAGACACAAAGAGTGTTATTTGTATCAAGTTGAAAATAGTTTTGAAATTTATGATAGTGAAGAGTTTCAAGCATTGTTAGGATAATTATTGCTTTGATACAAAAGTAAAGAACTTGTTAGGAGGAAATATGAAAAACAATATTAAGTTCGTAAGAATAATTTTTATTGTAAATCTTATCTTTGGAGTATTACTATCTCCTGATTATGCTAGTGCTGAAACTATGCTAGAAAATGGAGCAATACCAGAAAGTGTACCAGATGTACATTTTTTTCTTGAAAGTTTAAATTCTGAAAGCTTTATATGGTTTTTTAGATGTATTTTCATAATAGGTGTATTAATTGCATTAATCAATTATTTATATTTTCTTAATTATAAAAATAAGCAAGAAGAAAATGAACTTTTTAATACTTTAGGAATAGATTTTACCATTAAAGATGAAGGGAGAAAAGAATAATGTTATTTGCAAGTAATACATTTTTGTTCTACTTCCTACCAATAGTATTATTGGGATACTATTTGTTTAAATTCTCCAGAGGATTGCAAAATATGTGGCTTTTCTTAGTAAGTGTCATTTTTTATGCTTGGGGAGAGCCTGTTTTTGTATTAATCTTACTTGCTTCAATACTGCTTAATACATTTTTTGGTATTATTATTAGCAAACTTAGAAGCAATCTAAAAGCTTCAAAAATTGCATTAGCTATTATATGTGCTATAAATATCAGTTTATTGGCTGTATTTAAGTATACAGGATTTATAATAACTAATATAAATAGTGTGGTTGGAAGAGAGATATTTGAAGAAGTGAAAATTGCACTACCTATAGGAATTTCATTTTTTACATTTCATGCATTATCATATGTAATTGATGTTTATAGAGGAACAGTAGATGCAGAAAAAAATCCTTTAAATGTTGGGTTATACATATTCTTTTTTCCTCAATTAGTAGCAGGTCCAGTTCTCCAGTATCATGGAATTCAGGATCAAATAAAAAATCGTAAATCAAGTTGGGCTAAATTCTCTAAAGGTTGTGCTAGATTTACATTTGGGTTAGGGAAAAAACTTTTGTTTGCAAATAGTTTTGCAATTGTAGCAGATAGAATATTTGATTTGTCTGCAATAGGAACAGAATTATATAATGTTCCAGTTATGCTTGCATGGATAGGAAGTATAGCATATACATTACAAATATATTATGATTTTTCAGGATATTCTGATATGGCAATTGGACTTGGATTAATGTTTGGATTTGAAATAGATGAAAATTTTGATTATCCATATGTTTCTTCATCTGTTACTGAATTTTGGAGAAGATGGCATATTTCAATGACAAATTGGTTTAGAGAATATGTGTATTTTCCTTTAGGTGGTTCCCGTGTAAGTAATGCCGATAAAATGGTTAGGAATATGTTTATAGTATGGCTTCTTACAGGAATATGGCATGGAGCAGCATGGACATTTATTGTTTGGGGAATGTGGAATTTCTTGTTCCTTCTATTGGAAAGATTCACTAACCTACATAGAAAAGATGGGAAATCTGTATTTAGGCATATATATACATTGCTTGTTGTGAATTTTGGATGGGTATTGTTCAGGTCAACAAATTTACATAATGCAGGAAAATATTTTTTAAATATGTTTGGATTAAATAATAATGGGTTTTATAGTGATTTAGCTATTACATTCTTAAGAGAATATGGTGTGTTCTTTGTAGTTGGAATTATATTCTGTTTACAAATTTCACGTGGATTAGCTAAATTTATGGAAGAAAATAAACAATCTATTGTTAGTAAAGTTTATGGAATGACATATCCATTTATATTAACTTCACTATTGGTAGTTTGTATATTATATTTAGCAAGGGGAAGTTACAGCACTTTCATTTACTTTAATTTCTAGAAAGGGGGTATAGTAGGTGAAACGTTATTTAAATAGACATAGTATTTTTGCAGTATTATTTATAGTTATGTTGTTTACTTTTGCAATAAAGAATATTAATCAGGAGTATCCAATATTAAGTCAAACATTACAAGGATTTAAAAACTTTAAAGATACTGAAAATTTAAAAGCAACTATTAAAGATGTAGATAAAACTATTAATGATCAACTATTATGGAAAAAACAATTTATGGAAGGATATGGCTACATACAAGTTCTCATTGGGAAAAATGAATTTAATAATTTTGACTATGTTAAAGATAATAATGGTTTTTTAAATTACGCAAGTTTATATGATGAAAAAGATCCATTGATTGGAGAATATGCTAAGCGTATAGTTAGACTTAAGAATAGTGTAGAAAAAAAGGGGACTAAGGTTATATTTATTAGTCCACCATCTAAATCAATAGCACAAACTTCTGAGAATTCTGAAGAGTTAAATATAAAAGATCATAATTTACTACAAAATGAATTTTTATTAGATTTACATAATAATGAAGTAGATTATTTGGATTTAAGAAAACCATTGTTAAATTCAAATATACCTAAGGAAGAGTTGTTTTTTAAAACAGATCACCATTGGACATCCCAATCAGCTTTTGTATCTTTTTCTGCTATAGTAGAAAAAATGAAAAGTTTGTACGGTGTAGATTTAGATCCTAATAAGTTTTATACTAACTTAGATAATTATAATCAGAGAACTTATAAAAATAATTTACTTGGATCTCAAGGTAGGGATACAGGAATTAATTATAGTGGACTTGATGATTTTACACTAATATGGCCTAAGTTCCCAACTAATTTTACATATGATAGTACAGATAATTATGGTGAAAAGGTGCATAAAGAAGGTAGTTTCGAACAATCATTACTAAAATCTGAAGCGCTTTACCATGAATCTGATATATATGAGGTTTCAAGTTATGAATCTTATATAGATGGAATAAGAGCCTTTAATAAAATTGTAAATCTTAATAATCCTAAGGGGCCTAAAATTTTAATGATTCGTGATTCCTTTAGTAATCCAGTAGAATCTTTTTTAGCACCAGTGTGTAGCGAAATACATGCTATTTGGCCATTAGCAAAAGAAGGAAAGGTAGATGTAGAAGAATATTTAAAGGATAATAAGTTTGACTATGTTTTCGTAATGTTATATCCAGGTAATATTAATGAAAGTGGAATTAACTTTTTTAAGAAAAAGTAATAGGACTATTCATACTTTGAAAGGAAGAAAATCATATGGGAAGAACAATATTTCGGATATGTGGCCTTATAGCACTTATATTCTTATTACTTGGAGCAATTTATATTGTAAAAGGACAAAATAAAGTGAGTGATTATAATGCTGATAAAATTGAAGTAAGTTTTTTAAAATTAAAGAATGATGCAGATAGTATTCTTATGCAAAATGGAAATCAAAATGTTCTGATTGATACTGGTGAAAAAGAAGATGCTGAAGATGTTATAGCTTATTTAAAAAGTAAAGAGGTGTCAGAAATTCAATGTTTAATATTAACTCATTATGATAAAGACCATATTGGTGGAGCAGAAGCAATAATTAACAATTTTACAGTGAAAAATATTATTAGGCCATACTACAACAAAGATGGAAAAGAATATACTGATTTAATAAATAAAATAGAAGAAAAAAATATTATTACAACTATTCCAACAAAGATATCTAATTATACAGTAGGTGATATTAATTTACGTGTATATCCACCTTTGAAGAAGGAATATGCTGATGATAATAATTACTCTTTAGTTACACTGGCAAACTACAAAGATATTAATATATTGTTTGCAGGAGATGCAGTTAAAAAGAGAAGTGAAGAATTATTAAATATAGATTGGCCTAAAATTAATATATATAAGGTTCCTCATCATGGGAGAGCAAATAGTAATTCTAAGGAGTTAATTAATTCTATTAAACCAGATTATGCTGTAGTAACATCTAAAGATGCAGATGCTACAATTAAAGACGCCTGTGAAGAAGAGGATACTAAATTAATATTTACAGGAGCAGGTACAATAACATTTTCTAGTGATGGATCAAAGGTTGTTTTAGATAAATAATATAATAGTGGTATTTATTAATTTAAGTGATTTAAGAAGAATAAAAACTAAAATTTTTATGGATTAGTATTTTTAATGCTAATCCATTTTTATTATAAGTTGAAAATACTTGACAAAAATCTTTGATGGAGCAATAATTTAGTAAATAAAATATTTATTTGATAAATAGTTTACTTAATAAATTAAATTTGTAAATACCTATGAAACAATAAAATTAAAAGGGGATGTAAAATATGAAAAAGATATTATTTTTTGGGATACCAGCATTTGGACATATTAATCCAACATTAGGTATGATATCTGAGCTAGTTAAACAAGGGGATGAGGTAGTATATTTTTGTACTGAAGAATTTAGAAAAAGGATAGAGAAAACAGGTGCTAAGTTTAGAGCCTATAAGGAATGGGAAGGATTTAGTAAAAACAAACCATCTATCCAAAATAAGATGGATATACAATTCATGATTAGAATATTGAAAACAACTTTGGAATCATGTGAAAAAGTAATAGATAATATTTTAGAAGAAATAGGAAATGAAAAATTTGATTATGTTGGATATTCAGCTAATTTTCCCTTTGGTAATATAATAGCTAAAATATTAAACATACCTTCATTTTCTTCTTTTGCAATATTCGCAACTCCAGAAGAAATGATGCCAAAAGAATTTGGAGAAGCTAGAAAAGCATTTGCTAATGATTCTATAATACAAGATTATAAAGAGATTTCAGATAAATTAAGCAAAAAGTATGATATAGAAATGCCAAAATTACAAGAATTATTCTTTAATAGAGGGGATATTAATTTTGCATATACATCTAAATATTTTGTTGCAAATATTGAAAAGTATGATGATACATATAAGTTTATAGGACCTCCTATATATGATAGAAAAGAGGATATATCGGATTTTCCATACAAGGAGATTAAAGGAAGAAAGGTTGTATATATTTCATTAGGAACAGTATATAGTAATTATGATATAAAACTTTATGATATATTCTTTAAGGCATTTAAAGATGTTAATGTAGCAGTTGTTATGACAGCATACAAGACAGATTTATCAGAATTTGATGTGCCAAAAAATTTCATAGTTAAAAATTATATTTCACAAACTGAGATTTTAAAATATGCAGATGTAGCAGTAACTCATTCTGGTATGAATAGTACAAATGATCTATTATTTAATAATGTTCCGTTTGTAGCTATACCATTAGGTGCAGATCAACCCTATATGGCAAATAGAGCAGCTCAATTAGGTGCATGTATATCATTGGAGAAAGACAAGCTTACTCCTGAAATCTTAAGAGATTCTGTGAGAGAGGTGTTAGAAAATCCTAAATATATTGAGAATATCAAAAAAATAAATGAATCTTTTAGAGAATGTGGTGGATATAAAAAGGCAGCAGAAGAAATATCAAAGCTAAAAGATATGGTTCTAGTATAAGATGCTAAAAGAATATGTAATGTATTAGTATATAAAAATTAATCTTTATCAAAATACTAAAACGAACTTTTGATAAAGATTTTTTATTTTTTAGAGAACTTTGTGATTTGTATTAGTTTTATAATAAAGGTTTATTTAACTGTTTTTATCTTTTTTAAATTATGAAAATCACTAATTAAGTTTATGATTCTAAGTAATTCTTTACTATCTTTTTCACCAAGAAAATCAAATAATTCATTAAGATTATTAAAGAACTTTTGCTTCATAGATTCAATAGCTTTAATCCCTTTTTCGGTTGCTCGAACAAGAACTATTCGCCTATCTTTTTCATTTGATAACCTTTCTAAGTATTCCTTTTTTTCTAAGGAATTAATCATATGAGTAACAGCAGCTGGAGTTATATTTAGAATTGTACTTAGTTCAGAAACTTTAACGCCTTTAATTTCTGGAGTTATACTATCAATTAGTAGCATCAATAATGTGAATTCATTTGGTTTAATATCATTTGATTGAGGCGCTTGCATAATCGTTTTTCTTAGTTGTATATATTTCTTAGCAAAATCCTTTGCAAGAACTATCTTTTCATTATCATCCATTTTCATTCCTCCACCATAAATTCTTTTGTAAAACGTTTACTGATACAAGTAGTTTACTAAAAAAATTATCATTCTAATAAATGTTTTTGTCAAGTTTTTTATTATATTGAAAATAAGTTTAGTAGTTCCAGTATTTAAAGTAAATCAATATATAATAGTGTAATATATCAAAGAAATTGAAATTAATTCTGTATAAATATAGCAATGGAAAATATATTAAATTAGCTCATGAATGGAAAAAATATAGGTATAAATAAAATCAGCATTTTATCGAATAATTAAATGAGCACTCAATTACTCATTAAAGGACAAAACTAATAAATTTATTTTCTAATGCATCTTGGTGGACAATGTTACTTGTCCACCTTTTTTATGATCAATTTTATAGAACAAATATAGTAACATTTTTGATATTCCTCTAATTATATTTTTTTATTTGATGAATATACATAATATCGTCTTTAGATCTTCCATGTAGATAATTTAGAAGATTCTTATCGTTATAAAAACCTGGCATATTATCTGAATGTTGAGCTATATAAACAGATGAATCTTTTGATGAATAAGAAGTTACAATTTGTGAATGTGTTGTGTTGTAAGGGGAAGTTCCATACTGAATTACATCGCCAGGATGTATCTGAAAGTAAATAATATCCCAATTATCAATCGCATCACCAACAGTGTATTCTCTATAATGATAGTCAAAACTCATAAGGTAATATCTAAAAAGAATAGCAGTTCTCCAAGTATCACTTGTAGGGGACCATGTTTCTGTGTAGCCTAAACCTCCAGCATATAAGCACTGAGAGATAAAATTTGTACAATCGCCACCTTCATCAATATAATTATAATATTGAGAATTTGGATTTTTAGCATACTTATTCGCATAAATTATTGCATCATCACTATTATAACAAGCTGAAGCAAAAACATTGCTTGTACATAAATAGAATATAATTATACATATGGATATTTTTAATATTGATTTTATGATTGTTCATCTCCTTTTAAAAAAAGTATTGTATAAATATGTGAATAAGTAAATTGTAATCAGTTTTATAATATATAATATGGATAAATATAATTTAATGTACAGTTAAATTATATGTAGAATAAAAAAAGTGAATTGTATAAATTTAATATTATAATACAAATCACCTTAATTAATATCTACTTGCCTGAAATATGAGTTCTAATTAACTCAGTTGGAGATAAAATTTTATCTATAGTTTCAATGGACAGGAGCTGCTCTTCTAATAAAATTTCTTTTATAGTCTTTCCAGTAGATAATGCTTTTTTTGATATTAAACTAGCTTTATCATAGCCTATATATGGAACTAAAGCAGTTGCAACAACCAATGAATTCTCCAAATTTTCTAAACACCTATTTTTATTTATTTTTAAGTTCTCAATACATCTCTCTTTAAAAATAGTAACACTCCTATCAAGAAGTTCTAAAGACTCTAATAAACATTCTGCTATAAGTGGTACAAATGCATTTAGTTCTAATTGTCCCATTGAGCTTGCCATAGTTATAGCACTATCATTAGAAATTACCCGTATACTAACTTGTGCCACCATTTCAGGAATAACAGGATTAACTTTACCAGGCATAATAGTTGAACCAGCTTGCATTTGAGGTAGAAGAACTTCTCCAATTCCACCATGAGGCCCAGAGTTAAGTAGTCTTAAATCATTTGAAATCTTAAGAAGATTTACACTACAAGATTTTAATAATCCAGAGGTTTCTACAAAGATATCACAGTTTTGTGTAATATCCATAGGGTAGTCAGATCTTGCTAGGCCAAGACCAGTTAGACTTTGAATAGTATCAGTCATCATAAAGACATATCTATTTGTGGCATTTAGTCCAGTACCTATGGCTGTACCTCCAAGATTAATTTGTCGTAATCTTTCTTCTACTTTATATATTCTCCAACGATCTCTTTCTATAGCTTTTGCATATGATCCAAAACTTTGACCAGCTGTCATTGGAAGTGCATCCATTAACTGAGTTCTACCAAGCTTTATTATATCTGCAAATTCATTTTCTTTAATTTGTAAGGATTCCTGCAAACTAGATAAAGAATTACTAAGCTTTCTAATCAATTTGATTGCAGCGATTCTAAGAGCAGAAGGGTAAACATCATTAGTGGATTGAGACATATTAACATGGTTAAGTGGATGAACTAAATCATAATCCCCTTTAACACCACCTAAGTGTTCAATTGCTCTATTAGCTACAACTTCATTTACATTCATATTAGCAGAGGTACCAGCTCCGCCTTGAAATGCACTGATTTTAAATTCATCATCAAATTTTCCATCTATAACTTCTTCACATGCTTTTATTATTACATCAGCCTTATCAGCTTCAAGGAATTTTAGTTTCCCATTTGTCATGGCTGCAGCTTTTTTTATAAGAGCAATTTCTTTTATAAGATTCAAATTTATAGTTTTACTGTTTAAGTCAAAGTTTTCTAAAGCTCTAATTGTATTTATTCCACTGTATGTAGAATTATCTATATTTTTATCACCTAACAAATCTTGTTCTATTCTATAATTCAAAGTGAACACTCTCCCTTAAATGTTTTATAATACTTATATTTTATATTATAATAGAAAATATAAATATTAAAATAATTCAAGAGGAGTAATAAGATATGAGTTTAAATACAACACCATCTGGAGAAAGAGTACATATTGCTCTATTTGGAATGACTAATGCTGGAAAGTCCAGTATTATAAATGCACTTACAAATCAAGAGATTTCTATTGTTTCTGATGTTAAGGGGACAACTACTGATCCTGTTTATAAAGCTATTGAAATTTTACCTATAGGACCATGTATGATTATTGATACAGCAGGTCTTGATGATGAAAGTGAACTAGGAGAGTCAAGAAAGAAGAAAACTCTTGAAGTTTTAACAAAGACAAATGTTGCATTAGTGGTAATAGACAGTTCTATTGGAATTACTAAAAATGATACAGATATGATAAATCAACTGAAAGGTAAGAAAATACCTATGGTTTGTATCTTTAATAAGGCAGACCAAAAGAGTATGACAAAAGAAGAACTAAGTAATATAGAAAAGGAAATTGGTATCTCAGTTGTTTCTGTTTCTGCACTTAATAAAATTGGGATAGAAGAGTTAAAGAGAAAAATTATAGAGCTAATACCAGATAATGAAGATAAGTTTAAATTAGTAGGAGATCTTTTAAGTCCAGGAGATATAGTCATTCTTGTTACACCTATAGATAAGGCTGCCCCTAAAGGAAGACTTATATTGCCACAACAACAAACTATTAGAGATATAATAGAAAGTGATGCTATAGCTATTGTTACAAAGGAACATGAATTAAGAGAAACTCTTGAAAATTTAAAGAAAAAACCTAAGTTAGTTATAACTGACTCCCAGGTGTTTTTAAAAGCATCAGCAGATACACCTAAAGATATAATGCTTACTTCATTTTCTATATTACAAGCAAGATATAAAGGAGACCTTATTGAGCTTGTAAAAGGTGTAAAAGTATTAGAATCTTTAGAAGATGGAGATAATGTACTTATTTCAGAAGGATGTACACATCATAGACAATGTGATGATATTGGATCAGTTAAAATTCCAAGATGGGTACGTCAAATGACTGGAAAGCAGATAAACTTTGAATATTCTTCAGGAAACACATTTACTGATGATGTTAAGAAATATAAGCTTATTATCCATTGTGGAGGATGTATGCTAAATAGGGCAGCTATGCTTTCAAGAATTAGTAGTGCAGTTGAACATGAGATTCCAATAGTTAATTATGGAGTACTTATAGGATATGTTCAAGGAATTTTAGAAAGAGCTTTAGAGCCATTTCCATTAGCGAAAGAAATTTATGATAATGGTGATTTTATTTAAAAATATTTAACACTATAATTAAAAATAAACATAAAAAAGCAGGTTTTTCTTGCTTTTTTATGTTTAGGTTAATGATTTTCTATATTTCTGTGGTGATATTTTGTAATAATTCTTAAAAGCTCTTGAAAAATGATTACTAGAGTTATAGCCTATATACTCAGATATCTCTTCTATAGATAAATTAGTATTTATAAGGTAGTCTTTAGCATCAGACATCTTTAATTTTTTAACAAGTGCAATAAAATTCAAACCAATATTCTTTTTTATTAAAGTACTTAAATGAGCTTCACTATAATGAAAATGTTCAGCAAGGTCCTTTAAGGTAAGAGTTCTATAGTTATGTTGAATATATTGCAAAATAGATGAAAAGTCACGTTCTGAATCATTATTATAAAATTGTGCTGACTTACCATAATCCCTTAATATTTTAGAAAAAAGTATATTAGCCCAACTTATACTACAATTATTGAAATACTCATCACCTTTAAAAGTTTCTATGACTAAGTTCTTTAATATCATTTTAATATCTTTAGAGTTATCTGTAGAGAACAATAAATAATTAGGTTCTGCCTTTTTATAAAGTATTGTTCTAAAAAAGTAAGAAAGTAAATCCTTTTGAGAAAGGAGCGAAAAGAAAGCAATATCAAATGTACTTTTCTTAATAGCTATGGTAATAACAATAGAATCATTATCATTAATTATAGAGGTATGTATGGAATTAGGTGCTACTATACATATATCTCCATCCTTAAGTGTTCGATTTTCTTTCTCAAATAAAAAATCACAACTACCTTTAAAAACATAATAAATTTCTAAAAAATCATGGGAATGTATCTTGTAACTTTCATAGGTATATTGCCTTGTAACGTAAATGTCAGTATTTCCAGGCATCACATCAGATTCTCCAAGTTCATAATTAGAGTTATATTTAATAATATCATTTATTTGAAGAGGATATGTAGATAAAAATTCCTCAAATTCATTATCAGATAATGTGTTAGATAAAAGTTCTTTAGTCAGATTATCTTTAGAGGTTATATAGTTACCTTTTTCATATAGTTCTAATACAGTCTCTAAAAAACTTTTCCTTTTTCTCTTTACTAAATAAGATTCTGTTAAAGCTGATTGTATCATTTCAGGGGTTACATACATATTTGTCATTTATTCTCCCACCTTTTTAATTATGTAAATAGTATATCAAAATATAATCTAAAAAAAAGCCTGATTTTAATAAAATAGTGGTATGGAGTAAGAAAATATATGGTGTTAAAATGTTTACATGAATACAGAATTAAAGCTTTGTAAGGAGGAAGTAATTATGAAAAAAATATTTCCAGAGGATTTCTTATGGGGAACAGCAACATCAGCTCATCAAGTAGAGGGGAATAATATAAATTCAGACATGTGGGAAGAGGAATATGCTGAAGGTTCACCTTATGCAGATAAATCAGGTGATGCAGTAGATCACTATAGACTTTATAGAGAAGATATTAAATTAATGGCGAGCTTAGGCTTAAAAACATATAGATTTTCCATTGAGTGGGCAAGGATAGAGCCAAAAGCAGGTTATTATTCAAAATCAGAAATAGAGCATTATAGAGATGTTTTAAAAGCATGTCATGAAAATGGAATAACTCCAATGGTAACTATGCACCATTTTACGTCACCAAGATGGCTTATGAGATTTGGAGGTTGGTCAAGTCCTAATACTGCAGATAGATTTGCAAAATACTGTGAAGTTGTATTTGAAGAGCTTGGAGATCTAATTCCATATGCTTTAACTATGAACGAAGCAAACCTTCCAGTAATGCTTCAAGAGTTATTTGTTAATTTCAACTTTATTCCTCCAGTAGGAATAGAAGCTAAATCTTGGACAGCACCAGAGTGGAGAGAATCTGCTGCAAAGTCATGTAGTACAACTATAGATAAATATTTTACATTCCATATGGCATCAGATGAAGCATCTATAAATATTATTAAGGATGCACATCGTAAGGCTTATGTAGCAATTAAGAAGATTAATCCAAATACAAAGGTCGGTTTATCATTAGCTCTTCCAGATATACAGTCTATAGAAGGTGGAGAAGAACTAGCAGAAAAAACATGGCATAAGTATTTCAAACAATTTATAGATACAGTTAAAGATGATGATTTCTTTGGTATTCAAAATTATACTAGGGAAGTATATGGACCAAGTGGACAGGTTCCATTAGCTGAAGAAACTGAAGTTACAGAGTGTGGGTATGAGTATTATCCAGAAGGATTAGCTGGAGCGATAAGAAGAGTATCGAGGGATTTAAATATACCAATTATAGTAACTGAAAATGGAATTGCAACTAAAGATGATTCAAGACGAATAGAGTTTATAAAAAGAGCTATAGATGGTGTACATTCTTGCATTGAAGAGGGAATAGATGTGAAGGGGTATCTTTACTGGAGTACTTTTGATAACTTTGAGTGGACTTTTGGATATAACATGCATTTTGGGGTTATTGATGTAGATAGAACTACTCAAGAAAGAATAGTAAAGGAAAGTGCACATCTATTAGGAAAAATAACTAAAGCAAATGGGCTTATATTAGGAGATGAGTAAATATGGAGAAGAAAACTTTCAATAATCCTATTTTACCAGGATTTTATCCAGATCCATCTATATGTTCTGTGGGAGAAGAATACTATATGATTACTTCTAGCTTTGCATTTTTCCCAGGGATACCAATATTTAAAAGCACTGATCTTGTTAATTGGGAACAAATAGGCCATGTTCTAGATAGGGAGCCTCAATTAAATTTAAGTGGAGCAGGCTATTCAGATGGGATATTTGCTCCTACCATAAGGTACCATAATGGAGTGTTTTATGTTATAACTACCAATATGGGTAATGGAGGAAACTTTATTGTAATAGCAGAAGATGCTAAAGGGCCTTGGTCAGATCCATATTGGATTAAGAATGCAGACGGTATTGATCCATCACTATTTTTTGATGATGATGATAAAGTCTACTATATAGGAACTAGAACTTCCAAAAATCCAGCGTATATGGGGGATCATGAAATTTGGGCTCAAGAGATTGATTTAAACAAAATGGAACTTAAAGGTGAAAGCTATATCCTTTGGAAGGGAGCTTTAAAAAATGCAAGCTTTGTTGAAGGGCCTCACATATATAAGATAAATGATTTTTATTATTTGCTTATTTCAGAAGGGGGCACACAGCACTATCATTCAGTTACAATTGCAAGAAGCAAAAATATATTTGGGATTTATGAAGGAAATCCAGGTAATCCAATATTAACTCACCGTCACCTTGGAAAAAGTTATCCTATTTCAAATCCTGGGCATGCAGATTTAGTTGAAACTAAAAATGGTGAATGGTACATGGTAGCACTTGCTTCTAGACCGTATGGAGGATATTACAAAAACTTAGGAAGGGAAACCTATTTAATTCCAGTAGAGTGGGAAAATGAATGGCCAATAGTAAGTCCTGGAACTGGAAAAATTGAGGCTACTTATCCAATGCCAAAATTACCAACTACTTATGTGAATAAAATGGGAACATTTGATGATTTTAGTGAAGAAGATTTAAGTTACAAATGGAACACTATACGTACACCAAAGAAAAAGTTTTGGAATTTAAGTGAAAGAAAAGGGCACCTTACATTAAAGCTTAGACCAATAAGGATGAAGGATACTCTTAAGCCACCACCATTTGGACCATTTCAGAATTATAAAGTAGAAGGAAATATGGATAGTCCAAGCTTTGTAGGAAGAAGACAGCAGCATATAAATTTTGAAGCTACAACTAAAATGGAATTTAATCCTGAAAATCAAAATGAGGCAGCAGGAATTGCATTAGTTCAAAATGATAATCACCAATATAGACTAGAGTATTCTATAGAGGAAAATCAGAAGTTTATCAGACTTGTTAGATGCATAGCTAAAGTAAATTTAGATTTTCAAAAGGGAACTTTTAGTTATGAGAATATAGAAAGTAAACTTGCTGAAAAAAGTTTTGAATCAGAGGTAATTTATTTAAAGGTAACTGCAAAAGGACAGGATTATAATTTTTACTATGGTTCATCTAAAGAAAAAATGGAGTTATTAGCAGAAAAGGTTGATGGAAGAATATTAAGTTCGGAAGTAGCAGGTGGATTTGTAGGGGTGTATATAGGTTTATTTGCCAGCAGCAATGGTAAGAAAAGTAATAATAGAGCAGAATTTGATTGGTTTGAATACAAAGGTGAAGATTAATTGCAATGGTTGAATATGTTTATCTTGACAATATCTATATTGCCTTTATATACTGATATCTGAGATAATTGGAAAATTTTAATTATGAATAAAGGATGGGGAATAAATATTTGAAAAAATTTATATCAAAAAAACAAATGATTAAAAGAAATCAATTAAGAAAAAAAGCCATTTCAATATTAGGATATCTAATATGTTTAATCTTTATCATACCTAATTTATCAAATTTAGTAAATACCAAGACACATTCAAATGAATATATCTTAGCAAAAAAGCATAATGAAAATTATACACCGAAGTTGAGAATGGAAGAGGTTTCTAAGGCTTTAGCTAAAAAAATCAGTAAGGATATTATTACAGAAATTAATAAAAAGAACTCTAATATTCAAAAAATAATTATTCGAGATAGTAAAGCAACTATAGCAAAAAGTAATGAAACAGAGAAAAACAATTCAGAAAAAAGTAATACCTATCCACCTTCTAGTGTAAATGGTGAAGTTATAAAACAAACAGCTCCGATTCAGGTAGAGGAGCAGCAAGGAGCACCAATTCCAGCAAAGTGGGATAAAGTAACAGCTTCTTCTGAGCTAAATTCAGGTGGCACTACATATAAAGCAAGTTATGTTAATGATATGTATCCTGATACAGCATGGGCAGAAGGTAAGGATGGAGATGGAATTGGTGAGTGGATTAAGTTAGAAAGAAGTACTCCTTTTGTAATAGATGGAGTTGGATTTAGTAATGGGTATCAAAAATCTGAGTATACATATTACGCAAATAATCGTGTTAAAAAAGTTCGTGTAGAACTTTCAGATGGAACAAGTGTAACACAAGAGTTAATAGATAGAATTGGGGGAAATGAAGTTTATTTGGGGAGAGAAATTTCAACTACCTATGTTAAGATTACAATACTTGAAGTATATAAAGGAAACAAATATCAAGATACATGTATATCAAGAATTGAGGCTTATCATTAAATATTTTTATAGTATTAAAGTTTTAGAGGTTGATAAAAGAACTGCATCTTATAATTAGAATATGGTATAATTATAAATGTTTAATTGCAATAAGTAATAAATATTCAAAATAATAAAGGGAGTGATTACATGTACAAGATAACATTAATACCGGGGGATGGAATTGGGCCAGAAGTTGCAAATGCAACCAAAAGATTAATAGAGGCTTCAGGGGTTAAAATTGATTGGGATATACAAGAGGCAGGAGAAAATATGATTAAAGAATATGGAACTCCTCTTCCAGAAGCTGTAAAGGAATCAATAAGAAATAATAAAATTGCAATAAAGGGACCAATCACAACACCAGTTGGTACTGGTTTTAGAAGTGTTAATGTTGCACTTAGAAAAGAATTTGATTTATATGCTAATGTTAGACCAGCTAAAACATATAAAGGAATACCATCAAGATATGAAAATGTAGATATTATTATTGTTAGAGAAAATACAGAAGATCTATATGCTGGTGTAGAGCATATGATTGGAGAAGATGCAGCTGAAAGTATAAAGATATTTACTAGAAAAGGTTGCGAAAGAATAATAAGATATGCTTTTGATTTTGCAAGAAGAGAAGGTAGGAAAAAAGTTACTGCTGTACATAAGGCTAATATCATGAAATGCACCGATGGGATGTATCTTAATATAGCTAGAGAGATTTCAAAAGAATATCCTGATATAGAATTTGAAGATATGATAGTAGATGCAATGTGTATGAATTTAGTTCAAACACCAGAAAATTATGATGTTCTTGTATTACCTAATCTTTATGGTGATATAGTATCTGATTTATGTGCTGGCCTTGTTGGCGGGTTAGGAGTTGCACCAGGTGTAAATATGGGGAAAGACATAGCCATATTTGAAGCTGTACATGGAAGCGCTCCAACTATAGCAGGTAAGAATTTAGCAAACCCAACAGCTATGATGCTTTCAGGAGTACAAATGTTAAGATATCTAGGTGAAACAGAAGCTGCAGATAAAATTGAAAAAGCTATTTCAAAAGTTCTTGCAGAAGGGATATCAGTTACTCATGATTTAGGAGGAAAACTTGGAACATCTGAATATACAGATAAAATCATAGAAACACTTTCTCAAATCTAAGAAAATTAAAATATAAAGATATGTTTTTAGATAAAATTTATGTAAGGGGAAACTCAACTTATAGGAGTTTCTTCTTTTTTATTTATAAGTAAAAAATTATGTTGAGAGAGTACTGTAGTTTATCTATAATATATGAGGGGGGTGATAGATGGTGCCACAAATAAAAATACACATCTCTAATGTAATGAGTATTGAAAGCAAAAATAAAATAGTACAAGCTGTTAGAGAAATAATACCAATTGCTTTAGATTTAGATGAGAAAATTGGACAAGTAATGTTATATGAATCAGAATATAGATCAATTCATGAAAGTAGAGATAAGAACTTTGTGTTTGTAGAAGTTACAATGTTTTCGGGTAGAAGTAATAAGTTTAAAGAAAAACTAGCTGATTTAATAATTTCTGAAATTGCGAAATATGTTGAAGTTAATATAGAAGATATCAATCTTGTTTATTATGAGATGAATTCAAGCAATTATTTCTGGGGAACTACTAAGAAATATATTGAAGAATTATAAAGTTACCCCAATAAATTATAGATAATAAGTTATTTAAATTAGAATTAATATTAAAAAGTCCCAACAGATAGATAGTTAATTAATTATCTGTTGGAATTTTTTTTTGTAAAATAATTATTTCTAAAAACATTTTTTCGATTACTTGGTTTTGATAATTCACATCAATTAAAAATTAGCTAGAGTTTCTTCTAGAATATCTACACCTATAAATTCTTCAATGGCATGATACATTTCTTCATTTTCTCTTTTAAGGGAAACAGGTCTGCCATTTTTATTTAAGAAGCAGTGAGTGCTTAATCCAGTAGTTCTAATTTCCTTAGTAGTAGAATCTATTACTCTGTATGAAATAATGAGTTTAACCCCAGTAAAAGTTTCAATCTTTGGGACAATAATAACTTTATCATCAAAGTGAACCATAGATTTATATTGGCAACTTACACTCATTACAGGACTTATTATTCCACTATCTTCCATGATTTTATAACCAAAGCCTATCTGATCTAAAAAATCAATTCTAGATTCCTCAAACCAACGAATATAATTTGAATGGTGTATAATGCCCATCTGGTCTGTTTCATAATATAGAGCTTTCCTATTATAAAGATTAATATTTTTATTCAATTCTTTTTCCTCCATATTCCCCAAATTAAATAAACTAATTTGATTCTATTCTTCTTCTATTTATAATGTCAAGTGAGTAATGACATTTAGTTATATTTCTTTATTTATTATGAAAGATATATATATTATTAGAAATAAATAAAAGCAATTTATTTGTGAATTATATTCGTAGAAATACATATTTTTTAATATTAAACAGGTAACATAACATGAATTGCTTTCATATTATATTAATATAAGGAAGCTTATAAACGGCTTAAAAAAACAAAAGAGGGGTATAAATTATGGGGTTTTATGTAAATCAATCATGTAAAGGGCATAATCATTATAAAGTGAAGAAATCTAAAAGTAGCGCAAGCAACTCATTTAGTAGTATAAGTAGTGCAAGTAATTCAAGTAGCTCAAGAAGTTCAAGCAATTCAAGAAGTTCAAGTAGCTCAAATAGTTCAAGCAGATCATTTAGTAGTTCAAATAGTTCAAGTAAATCACAAAGCAGCTCAAACAGTAACTCATACAGTAGTTCAAGTAAATCACAAAGCAGCTCAAACAGTAACTCATATAGTAGTTCAAGTAAATCACAAAGTAGCTCAAACAGTAACTCATATAGTAGTTCAGATAGCTCATATAGTAGCTCAGACAGCTCATATAGCAAATATAGCAAACCATATAGTCAATCATATAGCAGATAGAAATATTTTTTGTAAATGTATGAATAGAGATTATTACTATGGATAAATATTATAAAATCAAAGAAATAGTAGAGGGATATTCTATTCTTAAGATATTAGGGGAAGGAAGATATGGAATTGCATATCTGGCTATTAATGATAAAGGTGAAAAATGTATAGTGAAACAATTAAAAAAAGACATGCTTGAAAGAACTAGAGAAAAATTGTTTTATGAGGAGAATTTATTAAAAAGTTTAGACCATGACAACTTCCCTAAGTTTATATCAAAATTTAAAGACAAATACAGAGAAGGCTATATATTAGGATATATAGAAGGAAAAGTATTTGAAGATATATTAGCTAGAGATGGACATGAATTTAGCAAAAATGAAATTTATCAGATTGGGAGTCAACTTTTAGAAATGATAGAGATATTGCATAATAAAAATATAGTACACCGAGATATTAGACTTCCTAATGTAATCTTAAAAGAAAATAAAGAACTAGCTCTAATAGATTTTGGACTAGCTAGAATTATAGACAATCAGAAATATGAACGAGAAATAGACTACTGGTTTATAGGAGATTTTTTAATTCATTTATATTATTCATCTTACAAAGAAACTGACTCAGAAGAAAAACCTTGGTATGAAGAACTAGATTTAAATTCAGAAGAAAAGATTTTCCTAAAAAAGCTCATGAATATTGATGGGAACTATAAAAGCATTGAAGAGATAAAACAGCAACTAGAAAAAATTAAAAATATGAATTGACATTAAAAAGAAACCATGTGATTTGATATCTTAGTATTTACATCACATGGTTTTTCCAAATAATAATTGGATTGAATAGAGGAGTTGTATATTGTGTCAAATTCAATTGAAATAATAAAAATATACCCTGAAAGTTTTAGAGCAAATGTATATTCAAAAAAGCCTTTTAGAATGATTGGATTAATAGATGTTAATATTAAATATGTTTATGGAATAGAAAGAGTAACATTAGCTTATTTTAGGTCATCAGGAACTAATAGTGGGAAAATAAAAGGATTATGGTATCCTATATTGGGGATAAAGACATTTTCAGGAAGATTCAGAGAGTTTACTGATTATATTAATTTTGTTTTAGCAAACTCTACTAGAGGGAGAAAAGCTGATGATGGTTGGTTAGCTAAATCATTATTTTTTTCTAAGGGAAATGAAGATAAATATAAAATTAGAGGATTCTCAAATGGAATGCATTATGAAAGTCTTTTAGAAATAGGAAAAAGGTTAAGAGATTTATATGAAAAAGATAAATTTTATCAAATGGACTCATTGGGCGCTTTGGAATTAAATAGTATATTAACTTCGAAAGAAATATATCTGAATAATGGACATACTCAAAGAGAAAATTTTGAGAAATTTATTCAAGATATATTTAATGGGGATTGATATTTAAATAGATTTTATAAAAGTTTGTTGGAGAAAACTCTGATGAACTTTTTTGCATTTGAAAAAGATAAATCAATTAAAACTTTTTTATATAAGTGTTTTTATATATTAAGTTTTAAAATATAAAATTCAATCATATTATAAATTAATTATTATGTTAAAAATTTATTTAGAATAAGGGATAAAAATCAATATGGGAATTAGAATAAAAGAATTTTTTAAAAGTAAGCTTATAGGAAAATATATTATAATAATAGCCTCAATTTTATTAGTATATCTAATTATTTCATTATATTTTGCAAATCATTATTTTTTCAATACAGTAATAAATGGAGTAAATGTATCACTAAAATCACATAATGAAGCAAATGATATATTTAAATCGTATACTAATGATTATAAAATACAGTTAATTGAAAGGAATGGAGAAATTGAAGAAATACTAGGACAAGATATAGGCATTAAATATAATGAAAATAGTGATATTTCAAAGATTTATAACTCACAGAATTCATTTAAATGGATAAGTGCTATATTAAATAAACAAGAATATTATGTAGAGGATTTTTTTACTTACAATAATGATAACTTAGAAAATAAAATAAATAAATTAAATTGTTTAAACAATGAGGTCATAGAATCTCAAAATGTAGGCTTTAAGTATATAAATGGAACTTATGAAGAGGTTAAAGAGGTATATGGGAATAAGATATATAAAGATAAATTAAATGAAGCTATTAAAGCAAGTATATTAAAAGGAAAAACAAAATTGGATTTAGATGAAAATCTTTGTTATGATGATCCCAAATATACTTTAAGTTCAGAAAAAACTAGTGAAACTAAGGATTTGTTAAATAAGTATGTATCAGCGAAAATAACTTATTTATTTGGAAATAAAAGTGAAGTAGTAGATAAGGAGATAATAAATAAGTGGCTTAGTGTTAATGATAATTTAGATATAGTAATAAATGAAAAATTGGCATTTGAATATATGCAAGGATTAAGTAAAAAATATGACACTGTTGGTATAACAAGAAAATTTAAATCATCTGCAAATAAAATTTTGGATGTCAAAGGTGGTTTTTATGGCTGGAAAATTGATTGTTATGCTGAGAGAAAAGCTTTATTAGAAAATATAAAAATTGGTGAATCAATTGAAAAAGAACCTATATATGTTCAAAAGGCCTTGTATAGAGATGAAAATGATATTGGAAATACTTATGTAGAAATAAATATAACAAGACAATATTTATGGTTTTATAAGAATGGAAAACTTATAACTCAAGGAGATGTGGTAACAGGAAATCCTAATAAAGGGAACTCTACAAAGTTAGGAGTTTATATGCTTAATTATAAACAAAAAGGATCAACTTTAAGAGGAGAGAATTATGAGACAAATGTAACTTATTGGATGCCTTTTAATGGCAATATAGGGATACATGATGCAAGTTGGAGAAATTCTTTTGGAGGTACAATATATAAGGGAAACGGAACTCATGGATGTGTAAATGCTCCATTATATTTAGCTAAAACAATTTTTGAAAATATAGAAGGTGGAACTCCTATTATTTGCTATGAAGAATAGAATGTAAAAAAATTTGAATAAAAATTTTCCTATTTATTGTTATATTTATTATGATACAACAGTTGATAGGAAATTTTTTTGTTTTCAAGATATGAATAGATAATATACAAAGATGAAAAAATACTAAGAAAGCTATAAAAATCTTTAATAGGTAAGATTATCTAGATTGATAAACTTGTAAATTCATTTATAGAGGGGAAAAATTATGATAAAAAAAGAAGAAAAGTTTGTTCCACAAATAAAAGGTACATTAAGAAATTATGTGGTTGAGGTGCCTAAGGTCATTAAAAATTGTGGAGGTATTGAGATTTTTGGTAAAAGGATAAAGTCTCTACTATATAGTACTGATGTTGCATTAATAAGAAATAGTAATGCAGATGCCATAATTGCAGTATACCCATTTACTCCACAACCACTGATAACACAGGCTCTTGTTATGGCAGCAGATGTTCCAGTATTTTGTGGTGTAGGAGGTGGAATAACTCAAGGGAAAAGAGTTATAAATATAGCCATGGATGCAGAATTTAAAGGAGCAATAGGAGTTGTTGTAAATGCACCAACAAGCAATGAAGTAGTTAAAAAACTTAGGGCAACTATAGATATACCTATTATAGTAACAGTTGTATCTGAAAATGAGGATTTCGCTAAAAGAATAAAATCTGGAGCAACAATTTTAAATGTATCTGGAGGTAAGAATACATCAAAAATAGTTAACACAATTAGAAAAAATTTTCAGGATATACCAATAATAGCAACGGGAGGGCCTACAGATGAATCTATAAATGAAACCATACAAGCAGGAGCCAATGCAATTATCTTTTCTCCAAAGGTCTCATCATCTGGTATTTTGTGTGAAATAATGAATGAATATAGAAAAGAGTTATAAGTAAAATTTTTTATATAGAAAATAATATAAATTTAGAATGTTGTAATATCAGAAAAAGTAGTCATAGGACTACTTTTCTGTTTAATAGTATTAGTGATAATTAAACTGATTTTACTTGATTGTTACCTTTATCATTATTATTTTTACCTTTCATTTTATCAACATTACTCTTATCATTTTTGTTTCTATTGTATTGGGAACTGCCCATTAACATCACCACCTTATTTTATTTTTATTATTTACAGAAAAAAGTTATGCTATTCATAGCTATCTAATATAAAGAAATAAATTATTGACTGTGAATAGAGTCTAAGTGTTATAATGTCAGGGAAGAGGTGATTTCATATGACAATTACAGAAGTAAGTAAAAAATATAAACTTTCAGCAGATACACTTAGATACTATGAACGTGTTGGACTGATTCCAGAAGTGAATCGTAGTAAGAGTGGAATTAGAGACTATACTGAGGAAGATTGTAGATGGGTAGAATTTATAAAATGCATGAGAAGTGCAGGTCTTCCAATTGAAATATTAATTGAGTATGTTACACTTTTTCAAAAAGGTGATGAAACTGTTTTGGCAAGAAAAGAGTTGTTAGTAGAACAACGTAAACAGTTAATAGAGAAAATGGAAAATATGAAAAAAACACTAGAACGTTTAGACTACAAGATAAAAGTATATGAAGAAATAGTGACTAAAAAAGAAAAGGAATTAAAAAGAACAGATAATTAGCATTGTGATATTTAAAATATGGAAATTTAAATTGAAGTACTCTTTACACTTACTTTTAAATTAGAAAGTGTAAAGAGTTTTTTTATAAAGTTTTTCAGTTAAGTTTTCATTTTACAAGTTTTTTTATAAAGGTTACTTGACTTAGAGTTAACTCTAAGTGATATGCTTGAGTAGGGTGATTTTATTATGGAATATAGAATTTTGGGAAGAACAGGAATAAAGGTAAATGCTATAGGTATTGGTGGAGAAGGATTTGATGGAGGTGAAGTTATATGACCATTACAGAGGTAAGTAAAAAATTTGATCTTTCTCAAGATACTCTTCGATATTATGAACGAATTGGATTAATTCCTAGTGTTAATCGCAATAAAAGTGGGATTAGAGATTATACAGAAGAAGATTGTAATTGGGTTAATTTTGTTAAATGTATGCGTAATTCAGGGCTTAAAATTGAAGTGTTGATTGAGTATATACAATTGTTTCAACAAGGTGATGAAACAATTGAGACAAGAAAAGAGCTTCTAAAGGAGCAACATAAACAACTTGAAACAAGAATAGAGGATATGAAAAAAACTCTTGAAAGGCTAGAGTTTAAAATTTCAAAATATGAAGATAAAATAATTGAAAAGGAAAAAATGTTACTGTAAGGTGATTTATAACCAAAGAATAACAAATAGATTTTCAAGCTATATGTTTTCAATTGAGCATATAGCTTGGAATTAAAATTCAAAAAGGAGTTTTCAAAAGATGAGTAAGAAAGGAACTTTGATTGTAACACTAGCACTGTTATTATCAAATGCAATGGCAGGGTTAGATGGGACAATTGTTAACACTGCTTTACCAGCAATCATAAGTGATTTACATGCACTTCAATACATGGGATGGATAGTAGCTGTTTTTTTATTAGGAATGGCGGTAGTAACTCCACTCTGGAGTAAATTAGGAGAACGTATCGGTAACAGAAGAACTTATCAGATAGCTACATTATTATTTGCAACTGGTTCGGTATTTCAAGCATTATCAAGCAATATTATCATTTTCTTGATTGCAAGAGCTGTTATGGGAATAGGTGCAGGTGGAATGAATACTATTCCATTTATTATTTATGCAGACTTATATACTGATTTAAAGAAGAGGGCAAAGGTTATTGGGTATGCTACAGCAAGCTTTAGTGCAGCTTCAATTATTGGACCACTAATTGGTGGTTGGATAGTAGACACGTTTAGTTGGCATTGGGTATTCTATATTAATATTCCAATTGCATTAATTTCAATAGTAAGTGTTCAAATTTTCTTTAAAGAACCTAAAAGAATTTCTTCAGGTGAAAAAGTTGATTATTTAGGTGCTGGCATAATGGTAATCAGTTTAGTAACACTTTTAACAGGAATTCAAATGATAGAGACAGGTTCATTAAGTTTAGTTAGCATATTAATTATTTTTGGTTTAATTTTATTAGGTGTATTATTTAAAGTCGAAGAAAAGGCTATTGATCCTATAATTCCTAATAGACTTTTTAAAAATAAACCACTAGTGATTGATTTTATACTATTTTCTATTTTATGGGGAGCTTTTGTTGCTTTTAATATCTACATACCAATGTGGGCACAAGGATTAATGGGTGTAAGTGCATTAATTGGAGGAGCAACTCAGATTCCAGGCTCTATTACAAATTTTGTTGGTTCAGTGGTTGGATCATCTATGCAAGCACAAGTTGGTAAATACCGTATGATAGCCTTTGGAACTTTATCTTTTATAATTGCCTTTGGTATTATGGTGTTATCTGGAATGAGTGTGCCATTATGGTTTCTATTAGTAGCAGGAGCATTTCAAGGTTTTGGTCTAGGATTAAGTTTTAATGTTTTACAAATTAGTGTACAAGAAGATGCAGAAAAAAGAGATATTCCAATTGCAACATCATTTGCATACCTTTTACGTATTTTGAGTCAAACATTTATGTCATCAATATATGGGGTAATTCTAAATCATGCCTTGATTAAAGGTGTATCTGAATCTAATGGAATAATTTCTATTGATATGTTAAATAAATTAAGCGATTCTCAAAGTGCAGGGGATTTGCCTAAAAATTTATTACCACTTATGAAACAGGTTATGTATGGTGGGTTACATAATATAGTATTAATTGCACTAGTGCTATTAGTACTAGCTTTACTTTTTAATATTGTAATACAATTAAAAATACAAAAAAGAAAATTTTTAAATAATTCTATTTTAGAAGAGTTATAGAATTTAATCATAGGTAAAAAATTTGTAAGTGTTACTTGGCTTGGAGTTAACTCAAAGTGATAAGCTTAATTTTGAAAAGAAAAGTTATTTAATTATACTCAAACAAAAGAAAAGTATAAAGCTACCTAAATTTTAATAGTAAAGTTTTGGTGGCTTTATTAGATAATACAGGATATATGGAAAATTTCAAAGCATTTAGGCAGAACAACTACATATAGATTTGTTTCTCTAGTTCATAAAAACAACATATCAATTGGTTTAAATTTCTTCTGAAATAGTTTATTCTATGATCAACTACCACTTTAATATTTTCTAACCATCACCAACACTTTTTGAATACACATTACTATAAAGAAATTTAATATATATTGTGGCTATAATAGTAAATTTGTTTCAAATTTGATATATAATTAAAAGTAATTTAGCAGAATAGGAGAAATACTGATGAATCTAAATCATTTAATTATATATAAAAAAACAATACCAAAGAGAGAAGGAAAGTATTCAAATTTTCCAAACAAATTATCTAAGGAATTATGTGGATATCTTTTTCAAAAAGGAATTACAAAATTATATTCTCATCAAGCAGAGATGTTTGAGAAAGCAGTAGAAAATAATAATATTGTTATAACAACCTCTACAGCCAGTGGAAAAACTCTGGGTTTTTTACTACCAGTTCTTAATGAAATTTTATCAAATCCACTGGCAAGAGCAATTTTTATATATCCTACAAAAGCACTGGCAAGTGATCAATACCGTGCTATACAGCCTTATCTAGAATATTTCGGAGAAAATAGAATTTCAGCAGGAGTATATGATGGAGATACACCTGTAAATGAAAGAAGTAGAATTAGAAAAAGTGCAAATATTATTTTAACAAATCCAGAAATGATAAACTCTGCATTTTTACCTAACCATAGCAAGTTTGGATTTGATTTTATATTTTCTAATTTAAAATATATAGTAATTGATGAATTACATACTTATAGAGGAGCATTTGGTTCACATCTTGCAAATGTATTTAGAAGAGTAAAAAGAATATGCAAATATTATAATTCTTCACCACAATATTTATGCAGTTCAGCAACTATAGCAAATCCCGTTGAATTAGCAGAAGAAATCTGTGGACAGAAATTTATTAAAGTGGATAAAGATGGTTCACCTGCATCCAAAAGAAAATATAATCTTATCCAGCCTCCAAAGATTATGGGAAAGGATAAAAAATATTATGGGCAAGTACATACAACAGCTGTTGCAGCAGATTTATTACCTAAGTTAGTAGAAAATGATGTTAACTTTATTGCTTTTGCAAAATCACGAAGAAATGTTGAAGTAGTGTTAAAAGAAGCTAGAGATAAATTGGAAACGGAAAACTATTTGAGAGAGTCTTTAGGAGATAAAATATCTGGGTATAGGGGAGGTTATACCCCAGTTGAACGTAAAGAAATTGAAAATAAAATGATTACAGGAGCCTTATGTGGATTAGTATCAACAAATGCTTTAGAACTTGGAATAGATATTGGAAAAATAGATACAACAGTATTAGTTGGATATCCAGGAACTAGGGCTTCTTTCTGGCAGCAAACAGGAAGAGCAGGTAGAAGTGGAAATGGATGTAGCAATTATTTGATTTTAGACAGTTTGCCTTTTGATCAGTATATAGCAATTAACCCAGATTGGCTTTTTGAAAATGGCAGTGAGAATGCAGTAATAGATAAAAATAATCTTTTAATACAACTTGCACATATACGTGCTGCAGCAGCTGAAATACCGTTGACATTAGATGATACTTCTCTTTTTCCAGACTTAGGAGAAACTATTCCTGTTTTAATTAAAGCAAAGGAGTTAAACAGTCAAAGTGGTAAATTTACATGGTGTGGAAATTCCTTTCCAGCAGGAGATTTTAGTTTAAGAAATATAGATAAATCTAGATACAAACTGATTAATAAGGAAAATAATAAAGAGATTACAGAAATGGATGAAATGCAAGCTTTTCGTGAGATTCATAATGGAGCAATTTATATGCATGATGGTTTTCAGTATCAGGTTATAAATCTTGATTTGGAAAGTAAAACTGCATTTGCAATCCCTTTTACAGGAAACTATTATACAATGCCAGGAAGTAATACGAATATTAGAATAATTCAAGGAAGTAAGGAACTTGATTATAAAAGAATAAAAGTTGAATTTGGTGATGTAAATGTGGATGAAATTGTTTATATGTTTAAAAAATTGCAATTTCATAATCATCAAAATTTAGGCTTTCAACAGTTAGAAAGACCTTTATCTAAAGATTATGATACAGAAAGTATTTGGATAAGTATTCCTCATAATGTTGTTAAAACTTATAGAAGACTTTTAAAAGAAAGTGAGAATGGAAAATTAATAAGAAACAATCACTTTGAAGGGCTATGCTATGCAATTAAAACTGCTACTAGAATGGTTACTATGACAGAAGAAGAGGATATAGGGGTTACTATGTCTAATGATGCAGTAGGAATTGAAGAAGTATTTGGTGATTCTGTGTCTATGTTTATCTATGATAAGTATATAGGTGGTTTAGGTTATGCAGAAAAGTCATTTGATTTAATTGGACAGATTATAGAAAATGCAATTAAGATGGTCAATGGATGTACATGTGAAAATGGTTGTGTAGCATGTATTGGAGATTATAAATTAGATAAGAATATGGTTTTATGGGGATTAAAGAATCTATTAGAAGAAATAGAACCACCTAAAGATATTAAACTAGTGGAATATGCTCCTTCAACCTTTATTAAAAAACAATTTCAATTTAGTGAATTAGAAGTTAGATGGAAAGAATTTTGTGAATACTTATTAGAAAATAGAGATACATTTGCAACATTTTTAAGCACTATTCCTAAAATAGAGATAGCTGGTAATATTCTAACTTTAGTGCTGAATAGCACTTTTTATAAAGAATGGGTAATGGAAGAAAGTAATAAAAAAAGCTTAATAAATATTTTTTCTTTTTATACAGATGCTCCAGTAAGAATAGAGATAAGAGTAAGAGTTGAAGCTGAAGAAGATAGAAGAGATGTAAAAAGTAAATTGCAAAGAAGATATGAAAATCTTTTGGAATAGGAGGATATAATGCATTATAAAAAAGAATTAGAGAGATTAAATCAATATCAAAAAGAAGCAGTTTTAGATGAAAGTGATACATGTGTGATAAATGCAAATGTTGGAAGTGGAAAAACAACAGTTTTAATCTCAAAGATACTCTATCTTCATTATGAAAAAAATATTAATTATAATGATATGATTGTTTTAACATTTACAAATAAAGCTGCCAATGAAATTAAGGAAAGATTAATATCTTCTGATAAGAGTGTAAATTGGGATGATTTAGAAAGTTTTGGAACATTTCATAGTGTAGCTCTTCATTTGCTGAAAAACAAATTATATATAGAAGAAATGGGATATACAAAGGATTTTATAGTTATAAATCCAGAAGAAGAGATAAATATGGCTATGGAAAGCATAGAAGAAAAAAAACTCACTATTAAATATAAAAATAGATTAAAGAAAAGGTTAGAACAAGCTATGTCAATTGATAAAGAAGAAGAAAAAGTCTCAAGGTATAATGATGATATTTTTAAGCTTGTTCAGGTATTAAAAGAAGAAAAGATTAAACAAAATAAGATGACTTTTTCAGATCTTTTGAAAAATGCAAATTATTTATTAGAGGATTACAATATAGGAGCAAAATGGATTATTATTGATGAGATTCAAGATAGCGATAAATTGCAGCTTGATTTTATGGATAAATTAAAAAGTAATGATACTAAATTATTTGCAGTAGGTGATCCAAATCAAGTTATTTACAGTTGGCGTGGAAGTGCATTTAATGTGTTTTATATATTAAGGAATAAATATGGAGCAAAGGAATTATCTCTCCCAATTAATTATCGTTCTAGTAGTTCAATTTTAGAAGTGGCAAAATATTTTTGGGAGGGAGGAGAAAGCCTTGAAGGAATGCGTGAGTTAGGAAATAAAATTACAGTAAAAAGTCATTATAATGCATTTAATGAAGCTTCATATATAGCAGATAAAATTAAAGAAATACATGAATTGGGTGTTGACTATAATGAAATTGCTATCTTTTATAGATTACAAGATCAGTCTAGAGTTTTAGAAGATGTATTTTTGAAAAATCATATTCCATATGAAGTTTCTCTAAGAAAAACCATAGGGGATATTCCAGTGCTAAATTGGGTAATCAAATTATTAAGATTTTCTTTAAATCCTAAAGATTTCACATCAGGAATTTATGTTCTTAGTAATAAGGATTATGGAGAAAGAATAAAGGAAGAAGAAGCAAGAAAAATATTAAAAGAACCAAATTTATTTATACCTAACTTACTTGAAAAAATGAATGAGTTTATGAGTAAATGTTCTAATATTACAAAATCAGATGAGATTTATAATTATTTTGAATTTGATAAATATATAAGACCAACATCTTCTACATATAAAGAAGATAAGAAATTTATTTGTAATTTATTAGATATTATTATGGAATATATTAAGGAAAAGAAAATGATATTTTTAAATGGTCTTAGAGATTTTATAAATTCTTCTGCATTGTATGGAATAAATTTTTTGAAGAAAGATATAAAAAGTGATATAGATTCTGTTAGACTTATGACTTTACATGCTTCAAAAGGATTAGAATTTTCTTATGTCTTTATTACAGGAGTTAATTATGGATTAATACCACTAAATACTAAGGATAAAGATGAGGATGAAGAACGAAGATTATTTTTTGTTGGGATTACTAGAGCAAAAGATTACCTAGAACTTTCTTATTATACAAATCCAGATACTTATGGAACAATTCCAGGGGCAAGTAGATATATCACTGTAATACCAGATAAATTAATTGAGGAAGATACAAATAAAAATGAAAATGTAAATTTGCAAGAACTTAAAAAACAGATTCAACAAGCAAAAAATGAAAAAATAGAAGAAGTATCAGAAGAACTGCCAGTAAATGAAGCACCAGAAAAGCAGGTAAGACATAAGAAATATGGAGATGGGAAAGTATTAAAAGAAGATGATATGATGATTGAAGTTGAATTTGAGAATTATGGGGTAAAAGAATTTATAAAGGCATTTAGTGAATTAGAATTTTTATAATCTATTAAGAAAATACTATCAACAACATATAAAAATGGTAGTATTTTTTTATTTTAGGATTAAATAATAATTTTATGAACTTTTTAGAGGCTTATGCGTTTAATAAATGAGAGGTGAAAATAATGAATGCTATAAATATAGAAAATCTTAAGAAGTCCTATGATGGTAAGAATGATGTTTTGAAAAATATAAGCCTAAGCATACCAAAAGGTGAGATATTTGGTTTCCTTGGACCTAATGGTTCAGGAAAAACCACCACTGTTAGAATTCTTAATGGAATTTTATCTGTAACATCAGGACATGCAGAAATTTTAGGAATACCTGTAGGAGGACGTAATCTTGAGATTCATAAATTGTGTGGAGTTATGACAGAAAGTTCTTTTTGTTATGAAAATCTTACAGCTGAACAAAATTTAATGTTTTTTGGAAAAATGCATGAGATGGAGGAAAAGTTACTTAAGGAACGTACTAATTCTATATTGAAAAGACTAGAACTTATAGATGTTAAAGATAAAAAGGTAAAGTCATTTAGTACAGGAATGAAAAAGAGAGTTTCCTTAGGGTTAGCATTAGTTCATAATCCTCAAATTTTATTTTTAGATGAACCAACCTCTGGTTTAGATCCAGAAAACGCTCTAAATGTTACAAGGCTTATAAAAGAACTTGCTGAAGAAAATGAAGTTACAATTTTTCTGTGTACTCATCAGTTAAAGTATGCTGAAGATATTTGTACATTATATAGTTTTATAAATGATGGAAATATCCTTGGAATAGGTACTTTTGATGAACTAGCTTTAAAGAAAAATGCTTCTGTTAGATTAAAAATTAGAGGAAAAAATATTTCAGAGAAGTTTGGGTTTACATATGAAGAGAATGATATATATAGTAAATCTATTTTAGGAGATAAAGAGGTAAATGATTTAATACAAGGAATAGTTACAACTGGTGGAGAAATTTATGAAGCCAAGCAACAAAAATGGTCTTTAGAAGAATTATACTTTAAATATATTAAAGGCATATCTGATGATATAAAATTATAAGGGGGCTATTATAAAATGAATAGAAATGAAAAAGCATTAATAAACAAAGATATAAATGAAATAGTAAGTTCAAAACGTGTTATTATGCCTATGATTATAGTTCCTATTATTTTGATTGTAGTCATACCAATAGGAATGTTTATAAGTACAATATTTATTGGAAATGATTCAAGTATGCTCATAAAAATGGCTCCACTTTTAAAAAAGTTGCCTTCTGAATATGCTGCATATACTTCATCTCAACTTTTAATAAAAGTAACTGTAAATTATATGTTTCCTTCATATTTTCTTATAATTCCAATAATGTGTTCAGGAATTATTGGAGCAAGTAGCTTTGTAGGAGAAAGGGAACATAAAACTCTAGAGTCATTGCTTTATACACCAATATCTATGGAACAACTGCTTAGAGCAAAGATTTTAGGAGTTTTTTTACCATCTTATGCGGTTACTTTAATTTCATTTATAGTATTTGGAATCATAGTTAATATAGGTGGATTTGTTTATTTCGGAGGTCTTATTTTCCCAGACATAAAATGGCTGATAATAATACTTTGGATTGCACCTGCCATGAATCTAGTATCTTTAATATTTACTGTGATGGTATCAGCAAAGTCAGAAAGTTTCCAGGAAGCGCAGCAAGTAAGTGGACTTCTTGTGATTCCGGTAGCTCTTATATTAGTGGGGCAAGTAACAGGAGTACTTTTATTGAGCAACTTTGTAATGTTTATGGGGGGAATTGGACTGTTTTTTATTGATTATATTCTAATAAAAAAATTTTCTTCTAAGTTCATTCCTGAAAAACTAATTTAGAATTTAAATTTGCTTTATGAATTTTTGTAAAATATATTTTTAGAAATGTGTATATTATCATATAAAATAAGTTATAACTAGTGTTAAAATATAATTTAAAGAAAGGAGCTGAAAAATATGGATTGGAAATATGAAAATGGACGTATATATAGTGAAAATGAAAAAGGTGAACTAATGGCAGAGGCTACTTTTGATGATAGAAAAAATGGAGAAATAAATATAAATCATGTTTATGTTAATCCAGTATTAAGAGGAAAAGGTGTAGCTAATAAAATAATGGAAGTTGTGGTTGAAAGTTTAAGAGAAAGAGGAATTAAAGCAACAGCAACTTGTTCATATGCTAATAGTTGGTTCAAAAAGAATGAGAAGTTATATTCAGATGTAATTTCAGAAGATATGTGGAATCAATCAGTTTCATGCAAAATAGGTGGAAATCATTAGTTGAGTGATTTAAATTTCTAATATTAGAATTAACCCTATATATATAGTGGGGAAAAATAGATATAGCATAAAGGATGTAAAAGTGAAAAGAAATTCAGAGGGAGAAACAGGTAAGGAAAATCTCCTTCTTTTTTGTTATAATAAAAGGAAGAAACGTGATTTTAAAGCTATTACTGGAAAGTTAAATAAGATATTAATATTATAAAATTAATGAATACATATTATTATATGGAGGTTAAGTTATGAGTACATTTAAGGAAATTTCAGCAGAATCATTTGATTTCAGCCCATTTAGCATGATAAGTAAAGGTATGCTTATTACAGCAGAGAAGGATGGAAAAGTAAATAGTATGACTGCATCTTGGGGTGGACTAGGAGTTATGTGGAGAAAAAATGTTGCATATATAGTAGTTAGAGATAGTCGTTATACTAAAGAATTTATCGATAATTCAGATTCATTTTCTCTTTCTTTCTTAGAAAATGAGAAATATGGAGAAGTTCTTAAGTATATGGGAACAGTATCTGGAAGAGATGAAGATAAAATAAAAGGAGCAAAAGTAACAGTAGGATATCATAAAGAAATTCCTTATATTGATGAGGCTTCAATTGTTTTAGTATGCAAGAAAATGTGTTGTCAACCAATCTTACCAGAAAGTTTTGCTATGGATGAAATTGATGAGCAGTTTTATAAGGATAAAGATTATCACAATCTTTATATTGGAGAAATTTTAGAGATCTTAGCACGTTAAGTGGTATAAAATTATTTTATAATTAGAAAGGGATGCTTAGAAGAATAAAGCTTTTTAAGTATTCCTTTTTTATAATAAATCTAATAATTCAATATCAGTTATATAAGATAAATAAAAGGAGGGAGAATATTTATGTATAAAGAAATGAGAAGAAAAGATCGAGAAATTCAAATAGAAGAGGTTAAAGAAATTTTAATTAAAGAGCAGTACGGAGTTTTATCAACTATAAGCAAAGATGAATATCCATATGGAGTTCCAATAAGTTATGTTTATTTAGATAATGCTATATATTTTCATAGTGCTAATGAAGGACATAAATTAGATAATATATTTAATAATGATAAAGTATCTTTTTGTGTAGTTGGAAAAACATGTGTTTTACCAGATAAATTTAGTACAAATTATGAAAGTGTAGTTATATTTGGAGATGCTAATGAAGTTTTTGATAAAGAAAAAAACAAAGTTCTTATAGAAATATTAAAAAAATATTCACCAGAGCATTTAGAAAAAGGGAAAGTCTATATTAAGAATGCAGGATCAAAAACTAAGGTGATAAAAATAAATATTAATCATATTTCAGGAAAAGCTAGAAAATAAATTGTCATCTATTTAAAATTCATTGGAGCCAAAGTATGATGAATTATCTAAATTAAGCAGTATAATTGGCTGTAATGGATATTATGTATTTACTAATGAGTCTAATGAAAGTGATATTTTGATACATGGAAGGATGTTTGCACCAGCTATAGGAATTAATGAAGATCCTGTCACTGGAAATGCAGTAATAGCATTTAAGTCACAATTAACAGTATAAGATTAATTAAAATTAGAGGCAGAGAGATTTTATATAACTAATCTCACTGCCTTTAGTTATTAAAAAACTTAAGTAGTAGTAAGTTAATTTGAAAAAGTTGGCATAATGTTAGATAACAACTGATTTACTGCAATTGAGTTAAGCTTATGTTTATTTATTAGCATATAACTATCCATAGTTGGTGCTGAACTTTCTAATAAATCTACTTTTACTAGAGAGCCATCATTAAGAGCATTGGTTACAGCTGGTTCTAAAATAAAGCTATAACCAATACCTGCTTTCAAAAAAGGAATTACATTACTGCTAATATTTATGTCAAGTGGATAAACATAATTTCGTGGGAATATGGAATAAAACCATTCTTCAAAGGATTCGGTAAGAATTGATGAAGATAGTAATTGCAGATTTCTAAGTTCATCATTTGTAATGGGATAAGAAGAATTATAATTTTGTGGACTAGTAACTAATATTATTTCATCATTAAAAAAAGGTGTTGATATGAATTTTGGAGATTTCATGTTGAAGTATGTGAATGCTATATCTAATTTATCTTCATGAAGCATTTGTAATAGCTTTTCACTATGTTCAATAGTAACTTGTACTGAGATGTTTTTATTTTGTTGCATATATTTAATAATCATTCCTTCTACATGGCAATCATAAATAGAATGAACAACACCTATATTAATTGAATCCTTAAATAGTTCTAAAGATTTTAGTCTAGATATAGCTGACTCATGAATGCTTAATAATTGTTTAGCGTAGGGAAGAAAGACTTCTCCAGCATTTGATAGAACAACATTTTTATTTGTTCTTATAAACAATGATTCTCCTAAAGAGTGTTCAAGATGTTTAATTCGGCTTGTTACTGTAGATTGAACAACATGAAGTTGTTCAGCTGTTTTTGTAAAATTTTTCAGATTAGCTAGAAGAATGAAAGTTTTCAAAAGTTCATAATCCATATTGTAATAGCTCCTTATAATCAATATTTTTGATAATTGCTATTTGATTTATTCGTTATACAAAGAGAAAAACCTCTTTTATAATTTAAAATATAAATAGTTGTGAAGAAATATAAGAAAAATTTCATGTGGATTTTGTATAATAGCATATCCTATTGGAACAAAATGAAAGGAAGAGATTATGAGCAAATTTGTTTTATTAGTTGTAGATGTTCAAAATGCATTAATTGGAGGGAATCCTTATAACAAGAAAAAAGTAATAGATAATATAAAAAAAATAATTTCAGTAGCTAGAGAAAATAATACAGAGGTTATATATGTAAGACATGATGATGGAGAGGGAAGTGAACTTGAAAAAGGATCAGATGGATGGCAAATCTATCATGAAATAGCTCCAAATAGTAATGAAGTAATCATCGAAAAGCAATATAATAGTGCTTTCTTTAAAACTGGATTAAGGAAGTATTTAGAAAGTAAAAGTGTAGATACTATTGTACTAGCTGGACTTCAGACAGAATATTGTATTGATGCAACTTGTAAAAGTGCCTTTGATCTTGGTTATAAAATAATTTTTCCAGAAGAAACAAATACAACTTTTGGGAATGAGTATTTATCTGGAGAAAAACTTTATGAATTTTATAATTATAAGATTTGGAATAATAGATTTGCAAAAGTATGTAAGATGGATGAGATAATAGAGAAAATGTTATAGAAAAGTAATTTGTTTAAATAATACACTAAAATGGTAATATGTTATAATATTTACAAATAAATAATCTAAGATTAGAGAGGTGTAAATATGCTTAAAGGGAAAAAAATTGTAGTTGCTATTACTGGTTGTAGTCCTGCAATAAAGGCTTTAGATATTATAGCAGAATTGAAAAAATTAAATGCAGATGTTCATGTTGTTATGACTAAAAATTCTACAAATTTTCTAACTCCACTTATGGTTCAAAGAAGTATTAAACATCCAGTTCAAATTGATGCATTTGAATTACCTAAAACATGGGATGAAAATCATGAATCTTTATCAAAAAATACAGATTTGTTACTGATTGCTCCAGCTTCAGCTAACATTTTAGGAAAGGCAGCTAATGGAATTGCAGATGATTTATTATCTGTTACTATTATGTCATTTAGAGGACCTAAGTTAATAGCAACACATATTAATGATATGATGTATAATAGTCCAAGCGTAAAGAGAAATGTAAAAACATTAATAGGTGATGGATTTGTTTTTGTTAATAATGAAAATAATGAGCATCCATCCATATTTCCTAGTAAGGAACAAATAATAAATATGGTTTTTAAAGTATTAGAAGGAAAATAATTATGAGAGAGAAAGATTTTTATGTAGTTAATAGTTTTGGAAAAGAAGCTTTTCAAGGAAATCCAGCAGCAGTATTTGTAGATGCTAGTGATATTAATAGTTCCAATAAAGTCATTAGATGCTTTAATGAATATTAAGAGAAATATTCAGCCTCTTAAAGAATTTTGCAATAGTTTAAAGGTGAATGAGATTCAAGCTTTTACCTTTGAAACTTACAATAAGAAATATACTTTACATACAAGAAATATATGTCCAAGAAAAGGCATCGAGGACCCAGGATGTGGTGTGGGGAATGCCGCATTAGGAGCTTATCTATTAAAAAATAGATATTGTGGACAAGATGAACTTAAAATAAGTGCAGAGCAAGGTGCAATTGTAAACATGCCTTGTTTTATTGAAACTCATTCTTATAGAGACAATGATACTATAAAAGTTGAGGTAGGAGGAATAGGTAAAACAATGATTAAGGGAAGTTTGTTTTTATAATATATATCTAAATAAATAGGGAACGCTTATGAGAAAAGTGCTCTCTATTTATTTAAAGATATTAATTTTTACTATTTTTCTACAGAATAAAAACATCTTTTTGGAGATATTATTTTTTCCTCATCCTTAAGCTTTTTTATTGCTTTATCAACTTCTTTTTTATCTACACCAAGAGCTTCAGCAATTTCTCCAGCTTTCATAGCATCTTCTTTAGCAAGTAAATCTAATATTTGTTCTTGTAAATCCATTTTAAACACAACCTTTCTATATTTATTTTATTATTATGACAAAATTTTATTTCTAGTTCAAGTGTTTTGTAAATTTTTATTAATAAATAATTATTATTGAAAAAGAAGTTTTTGAGTATGTCTTTAGAAGCTACTATGAATGAAATTTATGATAGTTTTCAAATATAAATTTGTTGAAAATTTCTATACAATAATTATGAAAGAAGGAAGAAACTTTATGGAGAAAAATAAAAATGTTAATAGAAATAATCCACAATGGCTACTTATTCAAGGGTGTGAAAGACCATGGGAAGTAGCTATAGAGCCATTTAAAGTTGCACCACATGTATATTATGTAGGAAATAGTTGGGTAGGAGCATATTTAATTGAGACTGTTGAAGGATTGATTCTTATTGATGCTACTATGCATAATCAAGTATATCTTCTGTTAGAGAATATTAGAAAATTGGGATTTGATCCTAAAGATATAAAAATTATTCTGTTAAGTCATGTACATTATGATCATTGTGGAGGTATTTATCCCATAAAAGAATATACTGGAGCAAAGTTATATATTGGGAAAGAAGATGAATATTTTTTAACAGAAAGACCTGATTTAATATATACAGAAGGATATCCTTTTGGAATATTTAAGGCAGATGAATATTATGATGATAATAAAGTAATAATTCTTGGAAATATGATAATTCATACACTTCACACACCAGGGCACACGCCAGGAACTACATCATTCTTTTTTGATGATAAGGATCAAAAAGGAAATGTGTATCACTGTGGAATGCATGGTGGAATTGGGTTAAACACATTAGATGATGAAAATATTAAAAAGAGTGGATGGCCTGTTTCTATAAGAGAAGAGTTTTTAAACAGTCTTTTAAAGGTTAGAAATATGAAAATTGATATTGTACTTGGTTCACATCCCAGTCAAGTTAATATGCTTGAAAAAATAGAAGAAATTACTGATACATTCAACCCATATCTTGATGAATCTTTATGGGCAAAATTTATAGATAGAAGAATAGAGATGATAAAAAAAATAATGGAAACATCTAAGTTAACTGTTGGAAGCAGATAATTAGAAAAGAAAACATCAATAATATAAATAAGAATTATTGATGTTTTTCTATTATTTATAAATATTGATATATAGTTAAAGGTATGTAAATTAGCTATTAGTTTTAAATATAGTAATAAGTAATGAAATATACTTATGTATAGCATCTACAACATTATATGTATCATCATTTAGACACCAATCATAAACAAGTCCCCTAGCTGAAATAAATAGATAATCGCATATTTCTTCAGATGACATGTCAGATTTTATTTCGTTTTTATTTTGACCTTCAATTATAATTTCTTGAAGTAAGGTCTGCATAGCTCTTCCTTTTTGAGGAAATATTTTATTGTTAGAATTGTATAATTGCTTCATTATATCAATACCAACTATATCGTTATATTTTCCATAATGGTTAAAGAATTCAATTATTTTATCTAAACTATTAGTATTTTTAAGATTATTTTTTACTTCATTTTCAAAATAATTATCAGCTCGTTTATACACTTCTAAAAGTATATCGTTTTTTGAATTAAAATAATTATAAAAAGAACCTACAGATACACCTGCCTGTTTGCATATATCTTCAATTTTTAACTTTTCATATCCTTGTTTCTCTAGCAATTCCATTGAAATTTTATAAAGTTTATTTTTAGTTTTTAATGCTTGTTGTTGACGACTGGTTAATGATTGATTTTTCATATATTGTTCTCCTCAAAATGTTCTAAAACTAATTATATTTTATTTAAAAAATTTGTCAAATAAGATGACTGGTTAATATAATTTCGACAAAAAAGATTGACAAATATGTAACGAAGAAATTATAATGAGGTTATTCAGTGAATTGATTCAGTGAATTTATTCGTAAGAAAGTTAATTATGAGTGGAGGGTTTTAAAATGAAAGCAAAATATCAAAATCTTTTTGAACCAATAAAAATTGGGAAACTAGAAATTAAAAACAGATTTGTAATGGCACCTATGGGTCCAGGGGGACTATGTGATGCAGATGGAACTTATAATGAACGTGGAGTAGAATATTATGTTGAAAGAGCAAAGGGTGGAACTGGGCTTATTATGACTGGTGTTACCATGGTTGAAAACGATATAGAAAAATGTGCTCTACCATCAATGCCATGCCCTACATTAAATCCTCTTAACTTTGTTAAGACTGGTAAGTTAATGACTGAAAGAATACATGCTCATGGTGCTAAAATATTTCTTCAATTATCAGCTGGTTTTGGAAGAGTTAGTATACCTTCAATAGTAGGAAAAACAGCTGTAGCTCCATCTCCAATCCCACATAGATGGATTGAAGGTGTTACTTGTAGAGAATTAACAGTTGAAGAAATTAAAACATATGTGAGAAAATTTGCTGAGTCAGCTGCCATTGCAAAAAAAGCAGGCTTTGATGGAGTTGAAATACATGCAGTTCATGAAGGATATCTTTTAGATCAATTTGCAATTTCTTTCTTTAATAATAGAACAGATGAATATGGTGGAAGTTTAAGAAATAGATTAAGATTTGCTATAGAAATAGTACAAGCTATTAAAGAAGCATGTGGACAAGATTTTCCAGTTTCTTTACGTTATAGTATAAAGAGTTTTATAAAAGATTGGAAACAAGGAGCTCTACCAGGAGAAGAATTTGAAGAAAAGGGTAGAGATATAGAAGAAGGTATAGAAGCAGCTAAGATACTTGAAGAAGCAGGATATGATGCTTTTAATGGAGATGTTGGTTCATATGATTCATGGTATTGGAGTCATCCACCAATGTATCAGGAAAAGGGCTTATATTTACCGTATAACGAAATCTTGAAGAATGTTCTTAAGGTTCCAGTTATAACTGCAGGAAGAATGGAAGACCCAGAACTAGCTAGTAGTGCAATAGAAGATGGAAAAACAGATATGATAGCTCTTGGAAGACCACTACTTGCAGATGCAGAAATACCAAATAAGATACTAGCTGATGAATATGATAAAGTAAGACCATGTCTTTCTTGTCAAGAAGGATGTATGGGAAGATTAGCGTCATATGCAACAATCTCTTGTGCCGTTAACCCTGCTTGTGGAAGAGAAAATGAATATGGAGTAAAACCTGCTGAAGTTAAAAAGTCAGTAGTAATAGTAGGTGGAGGAGTAGCTGGTCTTGAATCAGCAAGAGTCTGTGCAATTAAAGGGCATAAAGTTACATTGCTTGAAAAAACAGATAGACTTGGTGGAAATATAATACCAGGTGGAGTTCCTGATTTTAAAGATGATGATAGAGCTTTAGCTAAATGGTATACTAATGAATTAAAGAGTTTAAATATAGAAGTTCATTATAATACAACAGTTACAAAAGAAATGATTAAAGAATTAAAAGCAGATGAAATTATTTTAGCTACAGGATCTACTCCAAGAATTCTTAATATAGATGATTCTAAAAAAGTATTTACTGCAGAAGATGTACTTTTAGGAAGAAAAGATGCTGGAGAATCAACAGTTATTATAGGAGCAGGACTTGTTGGATGTGAAACAGCTTTATGGTTAGCTGACCAAGGTAAAAAAGTTACTCTTGTAGAATTACAAGATGGTATATTAAAAGTTGGTGGACCATTATGTCATGCTAATGAGGATATGCTTAAGGACTTAGTTAATTTTAAGGATATTGACCTTAGATTAAATACTTCTGTAATTGGAGCAACAGATAATGGATTTATATTAAAATCAGGAGATAAAGAAGAAGTTATAGAAGCTGATTCTGCTATAGTTTGTATTGGATATGTTTCAGAAAAAAGTTTATATAATGAAATAAAATTTGAAAGACCAAAAGTTCATTTAGTTGGAGATGCAAGTCAAGTACAAAATATTATGTATGCTATATGGAATGCATATGAGGTTGCAAGAAATATATAGATTAAAATAAATATGATAAGAGCCATTTTCTTTATGAAAATGGCTCTTATCATATTTGAAATTATTGTTATAAATATACTTAAACTATATAATGTTAATAAGGATTATAAAGGTATGGAGGCAATTTGATAAAAGAGGAGAGAATTATGGTTATAAAACAAAATTTGAAAATAGAAAATATCCCTGCAATTTTATGGGGAGATAACTCGGACAAACTATTTATAGCAGTACACGGGAATATGTCAAATAAATCTGATAATGTAATTGTTAAGTTTGCAGAAGAGGCAGTAGGAAAAGGGTATCAAGTACTTAGTTTCGATTTACCAGAACATGGTGAGCGTAAATATGAAGTATATCCATGTAAAGTTCAAAATTGTGTTCATGATTTAAAAATAATAATGCATTATGTAAAAACATTAACAAATAATATAAGCATATTTGCTTGTAGTATGGGTGTATATTTTAGTTTACTATCATATAAGGATGAGTTCATAAATGAAGCACTATTTCTTTCTCCAGTTGTAGATATGGAACGTATAATAAATAATATGATGAAATGGATTAATGTAACTAAAGAGCAATTAAAAGTGGAAAAGGAGATTTTAACACCTATTGGACAAACATTATATTGGGATTATTATTGTTATGTTAAAGAGAATCCTATAAATAAATGGGATGTTAATACATCTATACTTTATGGAGGTAAAGATGATTTGTGTGAAGCAGATGCTATATTGAATTTTTCTGAAAAGTTTAATTGCAAATTAGATATAATGGAAGAGGGAGAACACTATTTTCATACTGAAGAACAAATAGAAATGTTTGGAGGCTGGTTGAAAAATACATTGTTTAGATAAATGTAATGTGGAGGATAGATATGCTGTTATTACAATTTATGAAAATAGCAGAATTGAGATACAAGGTATAAAAGGAAGTTATCAAAATATCTCACCTAAAGAGTTAGATGTTGGATAAATTTAGAATGGATGTTCTATATTACCGAAAATATCTTCATTAAAAGAGGAAGATTGAAATATGAATTGACTTTTTAGTAAAAAAAAATTAAAATTTTACTAAAGATAAGAGAGAGATAAAACAAGTGGAGGTTAAACATGGCAACAATTAAAGATATAGCAGAAAGAGCTGGAGTATCAATTTCTACTGTTTCAAGGGTACTTAACTATGATCCAACCATATCAACAAGTAATGAGACTAAAAAAAGAATTTTTGAAATTGCATCAGAGCTTTCATATGATAAACATATTAATAAAAAGAAAAGTAATAATAGAGTTGCCATAGTTAAGTGGTATACAGAAGAAGAAGAATTAAATGATTTATATTATTTATCTATAAGACTTGGAATAGAAAAAAAATGTAAGGAACTGAATTTTGGAGTTGTAATGTATACTCAAGATAATATTTCTCAAATAAAAGATGAAAATATACAAAATATTATAGCTGTTGGAAAGTTTAGCAAAGATGAAATAAATAGATTTACTAACGGCGATTCTAATATTATATTTGTAGATTATTCGCCAAATGAAAATATTTATGATTCTGTTGTAACAAATTTTGAATTAGCAACTAAAAATGTAGTAGATCATTATATTGAAAAAGGACATAAAAACATAGGATATATTGGTGGGATTGAATTTTTTAAAGATAAGAGTGATTATGTAGATGATATTAGAGGAATAACATTAAAGACTTATTTAAAAAAGCTTAAGTTATATAGTGATAAAAATATTTTTATAGGTAAGTTTACAGTTGATGATGGATATAGCTTAATGAAACAAGCAATTGTAGAGTTAAAAGAAGAGTTACCAACAGCCTTTTTTGTAGCTAATGATACCATGGCAATTGGTGCATTAAGAGCGCTTACAGAACATGGGATAGAAGTTCCTAATAGAGTTAATATAATTGGGGCCAATGATATAAGTGTAGCTCAGTATTTAAATCCACCATTAAGTTCAGTAAAAGTTCATACTGAAAATATGGGAGAAACTGCTGTAGAACTACTGTTAGAAAGAATAAATGGGAGAACTATAGCTAAAAAGGTTAGTTTATCAACAGAGTTAATTATAAGAAGCAGTTCTTTTTAAGAATATTTAATAGATTAAATTTAAGGAAAGTCATTATGGCTTTCCTTAAATTTATGAAAAATTAGGTTTATTTACATATTTATCGTAAGGAAGCGTAAATATAACAACTCCATTTTTAAAGCTGTAAGGCGTATTTGCCACAGGACTTAAATTGTTAGTTAGGTTTATTCCCAATGTATATAGTATTTCAGCAATATCTTTTGTATCTTGAATAATTGTGCCAAGCATAAATCCTTGGTCTATTAAAGTTTTTGCTTCTTGTATTCCATCTACACCAACAACAGCTATATATTTGGATTTATCACCTTTGTTATATCCATATTTCTGTAGTATTTCTATAGCACCTATGGCCATTGGATCATTGTTTGAAATTATTGCTTCAATTTTACCTCCATATCTAAGAAATAAATTATCAATAGCCTCTTTTGCGATTTCTTTGGACCAATTAGCAGTTACCTTTGCAATTTCTTCTGTTTTTATTCCAGCTTTATTAATTGTCTGAATAGAGTGTTTTGATCTTTCCATTGATACTACATTATTAACTTGACCAGTTAACATAATATATTGAATAGTATCATCATGATTTTTATCTATTAGATTTTTATTAGTATTCCATAAATCAATAATAATATTAGCTTCATTAATACCAGATTGTTCTGCATTTATTGATGCAAAAACAACTTTATTATAAATTTTAGAAATTTTTGTTGCTATTTCTGGGTTAACTTCAAATAGAATTAATGGTATGTTTTTTTGTTTTACTCTTTCAACAATTTCTGTCACTGAATGTTCATCAGTTTCTGCTAAAGTTGCTATAATAAAATCAGTATTAGGTAAAGAATCTATTGCTAAAACTTGATTATGTATATTATTTATTCCATCATAAAAAGTAAAATGTACTTTGTCTTTATTTTCTTTTTCAATAGCTTCAAAACTATTTTTTAATCTCAATGTAAATGAATCACTAAAGTTATATAATAATACAGCAACATTGGCTATTGCTTTTGAGTTTGAATTAGGCAATACACCAGTTGGAGTAGTATCTATTAATAAAAATGAAATTAGTATAACTATAATAAATGTAATTGTTTTCTTTAACATTTATTTTATCCTCCGTATTAATATGCTATTTATAGTGTGTCATATTATGTTATGTATAAAAGTAAAGTTTATTCAAAATTATTGTAATAACTAGTATAGGTATTATGGTTAAATTAAAATAGATTTTCTAAATTGTTGTGGTGATTTTTCATAGTATTTTTTAAAGGTTCTAGAAAAATGATCAACTGAATTATACCCAACATATTCAGAAACTTTTTCTATAGATAAATTAGTATTAATAAGATAATCTTTAGCATCAGCCATTTTTAACTTTGTTATAAGTGAAGTGAATTTTAAACCAATATTTTTTTTTATTAATGTGCTTAAATGAGCTTCACTGTAATGAAAATGTTCAGCCAGGTTTTTTAATGTAAGATTTCTATAATTATGTTGGATATATTGTAAGATTTCTGAAAAATCATTTTCAGAATTGTCATTAAAAAATTGTATTGTTTTAACATGATTTCTTAAGATGTTGGCAAAAAGTATATTAACCCAACTAATACTACAGTTATTAAAGTAAATATCACCTTTATAATTTTCCATAACTAGATTCTTTATAGTAAGTTTAATATCAGCAGAATTATTAGTAGAGAATAAAAGGTAATTAGGAGATGTTTGCTTATAAAGTATTTGTCTAAAAAAATAAGAAAGCAAGTCTTTTTGTGAAAGTAGGGAAAAGAATGAACTATCAAAAGTACTTTTTTTTATTGCAATGATTATTATAATAGAATCACTATCATTCACAATAATATTATGCAAAGAATTTGGGGCCACAATGCATAGTTCTCCTTCAACAAGCATACACCTTTCTTTTTCAAATAGAAATTCACAACTACCTTTAAACACATAGGAAATTTCAAAGTAATTATGAGAGTGAAATTTATCACTTAAATAATTGAAATGTCTAATTATGAGAATGTCACTATTTTCAGAAAGTATATCTGATTCACCTATTTCAGTACTAGAACTAAGTTTAATTATATTATTTATGTTAATAGGTAATTTATATAAAAATTCTTCAAATTTTTTATCAGATAAGGTATATGTTAATAACTCATAAGGAATGGTAGGTTTAGTAGTAATATATTTTTCTTCTTTGTACATTTCCATAACAACTTCTATGAAACTTTTCTTTTTTCCGCAATATAAATAAGATTCTGTTAGAACTTTTTGGAGCATTCCAGAGGTTATGTACATGTTATTCATTAAATTTCACTGTCCTTTCATTTTGTAACTAGTATATCAAAATTGAAAATTAGGAACAATGTTATATTTTATAAATTGAAAGAATTTTAAACTTCACTAAAAATGAATCTAAAAAAAAGTCGGATTCTTATAAAATGATTACATGGAGTGTAGTAGTAACAGGTGTTAAAATGTTTACATAGAGATAAGAGGAGTGATGGATTTGTTAGATATATTTCAATATCCTGAAATAAAGTTCCCTAAAGGATTTTTATGGGGAGCATCTACAGCAGGAGCTCAAATAGAAGGGAATAATTGTTCTTACCACGATGACAAAGAGTTAGCATCAAAATTTGCTTTTGGAGGAATTCCATATGAATTTCCTAAGATGGCCTGTAATAGTTATGAATTTTACGAAGAAGATATTAAATTAATAAAAAGTATGAATCTAAATTTGTATCGTATGTCATTAGAATGGTGCAGAATAGAACCTGAAAAAGGGCAATTTAATCAGGAAGCAATGAAACATTATTTGAAAGTATTATCAAGATTAAAAGAAGAAGGAATCAATATATGTTTAACATTACATCATGTTTCACATCCAGTATGGTTTCATAAAAAAGGAGCCTTTTCAACACTTGATAATATGAAGAATTGGGAAGAATATTTGCAATATGTAGTACCAAAAGTAGCCCAGTATGTAGATTATTGGCTTGTTTTAAATGAACTTAATCTTCCATTTGAATATTCACTAGGAGAAAGACTTAATATGGTACAATATCATGCTAGGGGATATCATATTGTTAAAAAATATTCCTCTAAACCAGTAAGTTCTGCACATTCTTACTCAGAGAAGCAACCAAAAAGAGGTTATAATGACAGGCTCGACAAACTTGTTGCAGAATATACTGACTATGTTGAAAATGAATTCTTTTTTCATGCTATACGTACAGGTGAAATTACAGCCCCCTTTACAGATATGAAATTTGTACCAGAAGTAAAAGGAACTTGTGACTATTGGGCACTTAATACTTATATAAGACAGATGATGGATGGACATAGAGAAAATTTTCGTAGTGATCCTTACAATGCTACAAGATTTAAAGCAATTGAAACACCATTTTATACAGAAGAAATATGTCCAGATGTTATGATTCAAATGCTTATGAGAATGAATGATAAGCCAGTGTTTATTACAGAAAATGGAATTGCTACAAATGATGATAGATATAGAATTGTTTATCTAGCATCAATGCTTCAAGCATTAAATGAAGCTATAGGAATGGGAGCAGATGTAATTGGATATTCTCATTGGTCATTGCTTGATAACTGGGAATGGGGAAGTTATAATCCAACATTTGGGCTTGCTACGGTAAATAGAGAAACTTTTGAAAGAACTATAAAAACAAGTGGAAAGTTTTATGGAGACTTAGCAAAAAATAATGGATATGATCAATCAATTATAAGGAAATATTTAAATGAACTACCATCCATAATTAATTTTAAATAACCAAAACTAATAAGAAGAAAAAGTAATATTTATATTATGTTAAAGACTTAACTAAAAAAATTTAATGAAATTATAAATTATTACTTTATCTTTTTATATTTAAATGATGAAAAAATATTCTGAAATATTTTTTGGAATGAATGATAACGTTTAAATAAAAAGTGAAAATGGAGGAGAAATTTATGAAAAATCAAGAATTTCAAAAAACACCTTTTGCAAGACTTCTAGTTGGGGCAGTTCTTGGATTAGGGACATCAATAGCACCTCTAGTACTTTTAGGATTTGGTCTTGCAACATTTAATATCATTAGAATCGTTGG